>JAJLJT010000233.1:0-9643 GCA_033844555.1 Alphaproteobacteria bacterium
AGCAGGTCGACCAGGCCGGCGTCGCCCGTCTTGTGATCCCCGATCGCAGGGTTGCGGGCGAGCCAGTTCGTGGCGGGCAGGTTCGCGAGATAGGCCCGGGCGAGCCCGATACGGTCTGCGAGCGGCTCGCCGTCGGCCGACCGCGCGCGCAGCACCGCCTGGGCATCGTAGACCCCGCGCCGCCCGATGCGGCCATAGAGCATCAGCCCAAGCCCGCCGCCGGGAACGAGCGCGGCGGCCAGCGCGGCGATACCGGCTGCGGGATCCTCCAGATGGTGCAGGACGCCGCAGCAATCGATGTAGTCGAAGGTGCCGTGACGCGCCGCGTCGAGCAGGCTGCCGGTCGCGAAGCGGATGTTGGTCAGGCCCCGGACACGGGCGCGATCCTCCGCGATCTTGCGGCTGGCGCGCGACAGGTCGAGATAAAGCACCTCGCCTGCGATCCCTCCGGACGCCATGTGCTGGGCAAGCTGGATCGCCGCGTCCCCGGTGCCGCCGCCCGCGATCAGGGCGCGGAATGGCGAGGGCAGGGGGCGGCCTGCGAACACGTGGTGGCGGATCTCGCCCGCGTCCGAGGGCGAGCCCTCGACGAGCCGGCGCGTCTCGTCCGCCGGATCGCGCGCGGGATAAGGATAATCCTCGTATTGAGCTTCCACCTCGGACATTCGGGGTCCCCAATTCAGTTTTTTGCAAAACAGCACTTGGCCGCACTTGGACATGGTTAATTTTAACTATCCCTTCACGACCTGCACCTAGTCTCGGCGTGTCGCAGTGGGCATTGGCGGCGGCTGCAAGCCCGTGCTCCCCGCGTTCGCCAATATAGGGAATTTCGCTCCATGCCGCGTATGTTCGACACTGCCTTCATCCGCCGCCGGTATGTCGCCGCTCTTGTCATCATCGCCTTCATGGCGATCGGCGGCACGATGGCGACCGTCTGGCAGCATGGCCGGCACGCCGAGATGCAGTCGGCCTTCCAGACGGCGTCCAACGTCCGCTTCGGCGCCAGCAGGCTCGCGGTCTTCACCGACCTGTCCTCGATGGCGGAAACGGATGCACAGCGCGCCGACGCCCGCATCCAGGCGCGCGCGGCGCTGGAAAGCCTGCGCCTCGATGTCGAGACGCTGGCGGGCGGGCAGTTGCCGGAAAGCCTGCATGGCCTCTGGTACGGCGCGGACGGCGTCGAGGCGAGCCTCGGCGGGTTCATGGCGGCGGCGGTGGATGCGCTCGACGGCGATGGCGTTCGCGGCACGCCGCTCTCGGTCGTGTTCGAGTTGGAAGTGCAGCCGCGGCTCATCTCGCTTGCAGGCGGCGTGCGGCAAGCCGTGGCGCAGGCGTCGGCGACGGTCAACTGGCTGGCGCTCAGCTCGGCGGGCGTGATCCTGCTCGGCCTCGCGGGGGTCGGCCTGGCCATCTTCCGCCCGATGGAGCGGGCGATCGGCGAAACCTACAACCATCTCAAGACCGCGCAGCTCAAGGCGGAATCGGCCGACCGGGCGAAATCGGAATTCCTCGCCAACATGAGCCACGAGATCCGCACGCCGATGAACGGGGTGCTGGGAATGACCGAACTCCTGCTGAAGACGCCGCTCGACCAGAAGCAGCGGTCCTATGCCGAGGTCATCTCCAACTCCGGCAACGCGCTGCTGACGGTCATCAACGACATTCTCGATTTCAGCCGGATCGACGCCGGCAAGCTCGAATTCGACCCGATGCCCTTCAACCTGAAGGTCGCCGTCGAGGACGTCGTCACGCTCGTCTCCTCGCGCGTGAAGGAGAAGAACCTCGAGGTTCTGGTCCGCGTGAAGCCGGGCCTGGCGGAGAACGTGGTGGGCGACGCCGGCCGCGTGCGGCAGGTCCTCACCAACCTGGTCGGCAACGCGGTCAAGTTCACGCATCAGGGCTTCGTCCTCGTCAACGTCGACGGCAAGGTGAACGGCGACCGGCTCGACCTCAAGATCTCGGTGGCCGATACCGGGATCGGCATCAAGAAAGAGAAGCTGCACCGCATCTTCGAGAAGTTCGAGCAGGCCGACACCTCTTCCACGCGGCGCTACACGGGAACGGGGCTCGGCCTCACCATCTCCAAGCGCATCGTCGAGGCGATGGGCGGGCAGATGGGCGTGCGCTCGCAGTACGGAAAGGGCTCGGTCTTCTGGTTTACCGCCTCGCTGCCGCTCGACACCCGCACGGTCGAAGTTCCGACCAACGTGCCCGACCTGACGGGGGTGCGCGTCCTGATCGTCGACGACAACGCCGTCAACCGGGACATCCTGCGCGAGCAGGTGGAAAGCTGGGGCATGCGGGCGCTCGTCTCCGTTTCGCCGACCGACGCGTTGCGCGCGCTGCGCCAGGCGAAGGCCGAGGGCGATCCGTGCCGCGTGGCCATCCTCGACTTCCACATGCCGGAGATGGACGGCAAGATGCTGGCCGAGAAGATCAAGGCCGATCCGATCATCACCGACACCACCCTCATCATGCTGACCTCTGTCGGCCAGAAGGGCGACGGCCGGGCGATGCGCGAGATCGGCGTCGCCGGCTACCTGGTGAAACCCGCGCGCTCCTCGCTGCTGCTCGACACCATCGTGACCGTGCTGCGCGACGAGGAACTGGGCGAGAGCCGTCTCGTGACCCGCCACACCATCGCCGAGGAGCAGGCGGTGACCCGTGCCGAGCCGCTGCCGGCGGTCGCCAAACAGTACACGATCCTCGTGGCCGAGGATAACGAGGTGAACCAGATCGTCGTCGAGCAGATGCTGGAGCGTACGCCCTTCCAGCCGATCATGGCGCCGAATGGCGAGGCCGCGGTCCGTCTCTACCAGGAGTACGAGGTCGACCTGATCCTGATGGACGTATCGATGCCGCAGATGGACGGCTACGAGGCGACCGCCCGGATCCGCGAGATGGAGACGCGCACGGGCATCCACACACCGATCATCGGCCTGACCGCCCACGCGATGAAGGGCGACCGGGAACGCTGCATCGATGCCGGGATGGACGACTATCTGTCCAAGCCTGTCCGGCAGGAGGAACTCGGCCGCATGCTCAACAAATGGGCGAGCGAGGAGGGACGGCGCGACATCGCCTGACCGGTCCAGCCGCGTCGCCGCCACGCCTTCGGAAGGCCCGCCGCACGGCGGGCCTTCTGCATTTTCTGCATGTCTCGTCTGCCTGCCTTAACCAAGACTTCACGCATGGGAAAATAAAGTAAAGCAGTGCAAAGTTGTGTGCGCCACACGTCTTTGCTTCGGGGAAATGGAGGCGCGGGCGGTATGTCGCGTATCATTGACACACGTTTCTTGAGATCCCGGTACTACTCGGTTATCCTCATTCTTGGTCTTATGGCCGTCTCGTCGCTTGTCTATACGAATCATCTGCTTGGACAGATCGAGCGGACCCACAAGGCAGCGGTCACGATCAAGCAGGAGCAACTGACGGTCGAGACGGTCGTCAAACGCGCCTTCGCATTGCTCGGCGCACCGGGCGTCATCGAGCGCAATGTGCAGTCGATGCGCTTGCGCCAGGCCGTCGGGCGCCTCTCGGAGAGCAGGCACGCAACGCGCGAGGCCTATCAGCGCGGCGGAAACTCTTCGGTCTGGGCCGGCCTGAAGGCGGATCTGGACCAGATCAACGCCTATTCCGAGCTGATCGTCGGCGCGGCCGAAGAGTTCATCGCCGAGGGCGGGCAGGATGCGGCAAAGGTCGACAGGCTGCTCAACATCGCCGACGCCTATCTGACGCCGGGCTACGAACAGGTCATGCGCAGCTTCGACCGCGCCCTGATGCAGCAGATCTCCGCCATGCGGGTCTCCGAGGTCGCCATGGTCGGCGCGATCCTCGGCGTGCTCGTGACGCTGCTCTTCGTGGTCTTCCGGCCGATGGAGCGGGAGATTCTCGGCACCCAGTCGGACCTCGAGACCGCGCGCCACGCCGCCGAGGCAGCCGAACGTCATGCCCGCGAGGCGGCGGACCAGCTTGCCGAATGCATCGAGGCGCTGTCCGACGGTTTCATCATGCTCGATGCGGACGCCCGGCTCGTGATGTGCAACTCGCGCTTTCGCGAAACCTATGCCCGCGCGGCGCACGCGCTCGTGCCGGGGACGCCCTTCGCGGACATTCTCCGCCAGGGGCTCGAGAACGGCCAGTGGGACGTGCCGCGCAAGGACTGGGGCATCTGGATCGAGCGGCGCATGGAAACCCTCCGCAAGGGCGCGGGCGAGCTTGTCCAGCAGCTTGGCGACGGGCACTGGGTGGTCGTGCGCGACCGGCGCACGCCTTCGGGCCACTACGTCGGCATCCGCACCGACATCACCCAGTTGAAGCAACGCGAGGAGGAGCTGAAGGCGATGACCTCCGCGCTGCGCACCGCGAAGGAGCGTGCGGAGGCGGCCGACCTCGCCAAGTCCGAGTTCCTGGCGAACATGAGCCACGAAATCCGCACGCCGATGAACGGCGTGCTGGGGATGACCGAGCTGCTGCTCAATACCGAGCTCGACGACCGCCAGCGCAGCTATCTGGAAATCGTCTCGAAGTCCGGCTCGGCGCTGCTCACGATCATCAACGACATCCTCGACTTCTCCAAGATCGACGCCGGCAAGCTGGAACTCGATCCGATCTCCTTCGACATGCGGCTTGCGGTCGAGGACGTGGTGACGCTCGTCTCCTCGCGCGCCAAGGAGAAAAACCTCGAGGCGATCGTCCGCTACGCGCCGGACCTTCCGGACATGTTGATCGGCGATGCCGGCCGCATCCGCCAGGTCATCACCAACCTCGTCGGCAACGCTGTGAAGTTCACCGAGGAGGGGCACATTCTCGTCGACGTCGACGGCAAGGTGGCGGACGGTACGGCGCGGCTGCGCGTGTCTGTCATCGACACCGGAATCGGCATCCCGCGGGACAAGCTCGGGTCCGTCTTCGAGAAGTTCGAGCAAGCCGACACCTCGTCGACACGCCGCTACACCGGCACGGGTCTCGGCCTGACGATTTCCAAGCGCATCGTCGAGGCGATGGGCGGCCAGATCGGCGTCAGCTCCCAGCTCGGCAAGGGCTCGACCTTCTGGTTCTCCGTCGACCTCCCTGTCGACGCCGAAGCGAAGGCCGTGCCGAAGATCGTGCCGGACCTGCGGGGCTTGCGCGTCCTGATCGTCGACGACATCGACGTGAATCGCCAGATCCTGCTCGAGCAGGTGGCAAGCTGGGGCATGCGTCCCGTGGCCGTTTCCAACGGGCCCGACGGCATCGCCGAACTGCATGCGGCCAGGCAGGCGGGCGATCCCTTCCGCGTGGCGATCCTCGACTATCAGATGCCGGACATGGACGGGCGCGACCTTGCCCTCGCGATCAAGGGCGACCCGGAGATTTCCGGCACGCTGCTGATGATGCTGACCTCGGTCGGCCAGCGGGGCGACGCGCGCCGCTTCCGCGAGATCGGCGTCGCAGGGTACCTGCTGAAGCCCGCGCGCTCGGCCATGCTGCTCGACACGATCGCGGCCATCGTGCGCGACGACCTCGTGGGCGGCCGGTCTCTCGTGACGCGCCACAGCCTGCGCGAGGAAGCGGCCCAGACGGCCCGTGCCGAAGCGGCGCCGGCCGCGCCCGCGGAGCGGCGGACCGTTCTGATTGCCGAGGACAACGAGGTCAACCGCCTCGTCGTCGAGCAGATGCTGTTCGGCCAGGACTTCGACTTGCTGTTCGCGGAGACGGGCGCCCAGGCTGTCGTGGCGTTCGAGAAGCACCGCCCGGCGATCGTGCTGATGGATGTCTCGATGCCCGAAATGGACGGCTACGAGGCAACGAAGTGCCTGCGCGCGTTCGAGCAGGAGACCCACCTTGCGCGTACCCCGGTCATCGGTCTCACCGCCCATGCCATGAAGGGCGATCGGGAACGGTGCATCGAGGCCGGCATGGACGACTACCTGACGAAGCCGGTGAAGCAGGACGAACTGATCGCCGTGCTCCGGCACTGGCTGCATGGCGAACAGGCGCCGGTGCGCGCCTCCGCCTGAACCTCGCGGTGGCCGGTCCGGGTCTGGACCGGCACGGGCGCCGCGGATAGTGTGCGCGACGGGCGGTTGGCGTCTTGCCGGCCGCCCGTTCCTTCATCCGCAGCTTGTGCCTTGAGAGGGGGCGTGCGCCATGACCGGGACCGGCCAGACGGAACAGCCGCCTGTGCTCGCGCTCGAAACGGCGCTGGCCGCCTTGCGGGCCGTCGCGCGCCGGCCCGCCCTGCTGGCCCTCAGCGCCGCCGGGCTCGCCCTGATCGAGGTTGCGATCTCCTTCTACGGATTGACGCCCTCGGGGCAGGCGGCCGCGATCGAGGTGTTCGGGCTTCTCGTCGCCGGACTGATCGCGGCCCATCTCGCTGTCGGATACCTGTGGTTGCGGGCGCTTCTGGCGCCGCGCGGGCGCCTGGGGCCGCCGGTGCGCCGG
This sequence comes from Alphaproteobacteria bacterium, assembly GCA_033844555.1. GTDB lineage: Bacteria > Pseudomonadota > Alphaproteobacteria > Futianiales > Futianiaceae > Futiania. Next base: position 6,427 of record JAJLJT010000233.1, read on the forward strand.
GCGGTCCGCTTCGGCACCTTCTGCATGGCGATCCTTCTTGTCCTTGCCGTCGCCGGGAACCTGGCGCTCGTTCTGGCGGGGCTCGGGGTCAGCGTGCTCATCCAGGCCGATATCCTCAGCCGGGCGGCGGGCCAGTCGCTCAGCGTCGCGCTGGCGCTCGCGGGCCTTGCGGTTCTCGCCTGGCTTTTTGCGCGCATGAGCTTCGTCCTGCCGGCCGCCGCTGTCGAGCGGCGGGGCGGTTTCGTTCTCTCCTGGCGGCAAACGCGCGGGATCGGAATGCGGCTCGGGGCCGCGATCCTGATCGGTCTGTGGCCGATGGTGCTTGCGTTCGCCGTGGCGCAGTGGCTGAACCGGGCGGGCGGATTGCAGCTGAGCGAGGCGGAAGCCTTTGCCTTCTTTCTGTTCCGGGGCGGATGCCGGGCGCTCTCCACGATGCTGATCGCGTCGGCGGTGGCGCATGTCTACCGCGCCCGGGGCCATGCCGACGACCCGGCGCTCGCGCACCCTGCGGAGACGGCGCAGGACCGCCAGCCGCCGGACTAGCGCATCCAAGCCGGCGTATCAGTACCGGCCGCCGGCGATGACCTTCAGTTGCGGGGCCTTGCGCGCGGCCGCGGGCGCGGGCCTCTCGCCCACCGCGATCGGGTGGCGGACCGCTTCGTGCGGGGCCATGGCCTCGCCCTGCATCGCCACCAGCATGGGCTGCGGCGAGACGGCGGGGCGCGTCACCGTGATGCCATAGACGGTCGCGGCGTCGACCCATTGCTCGCTGACCGGGGCGGCGCCGAAGGCGGTCTTCGGGTTCAGCGTGACCGTCGCGCCGAGGATGCGGCTGACCCGGCCGGTGTCGTCTGCGAGGGGAAGGTAGAGCGTTTCGTACTCCGCCGTCGCGCCCAGGTCGTTCTCCATCATCCCGCAGACCAGCGCATAGGCGGGTTCCGTCGCGACCCGGTCGAGCGTCAGCGCCAGCCGCTCCCGGCTCTCGCCCTGCCACAGGGTCAGCATGTTCATGCCGCGCAGTTCCATGCCGAACGCATTGCACAGCCGCGTTCCCGCCAGCCGGAACCGCGCCTCGCGCGGGCCGCGATGATCCAGGATGAAGACACGGTCCAGCAGGTCGCGGAACTTGGTCGGATCGACCTCTGCGCGGTTCGGGGCGGGGCGGCCGGCACGGATCGTGGCCCAGTAGTCGAACAATTGCTTCAGATGGACGTGCATGCTTCCCGCGCTCCGCTGTGCGTGCCTTGCGGTCGGCCCGGGTTTTGCGTCGCGCTGCAAGTCCCGGTTTTGGACAACAAGGCCGAAAAATCCTCCAACGGACCGTGAAGAAGCAATGCACGTGCCAGATGGCGCAGGCGTCAGAGATCCGGCTGCGGCAAAAAGTAATCCCCGCCCTCGGCGCCGGGATTAGACTCCGCCGGCCATCCGGAAACCGAGCCAAGCCCCTGCCGACAGGAGGAAAACAGTGACCAAGCCGCATGCGCCCGCGCCCCGCGCCGCAGCGCCCGACTGGGACGCGATCCGCGCCGCGTTCGTGGCGGGGGGCGCGCCCGGCGCGCTCGCGCGTCAGTTCCGCATACACCACTTCTCCATACTGAACCGCGCCCGGCGGGAAGGCTGGAGCAGGACTTCGCCGATGCCAGCGGACCCCGCCGCCGAACCGGCTTCCGGTTCGCCGGAACCCGCCGCCCGCCGCCGCGTTTCCCGCCGCCGCCCCCCACTGGAAGTGCGGCTCGCGCGCGTGCTCGACGCCGCGCTGGACCGGATCGAGGGCGCACTGGCCGAGGCAGGTCCCGACGCCCTGGCCGAACCCCGCACGCTCTCGCGCCTCGACGCCATCCTCAAGCTGTACCCGCGCTTGCGCGAGGCCGCACGCCGCGACCCCGCCAGCCCGGCCGACCAGGACAGGACCGCCGCTCATGACTTCTCCCCCGCCGAACCGGCTCCCGGCGTCGATGACCTCCTTGGCAAGTTCGATCGCCTTCGCGCCGCGGGAGAGCTTGAGATCCGCGCTCGCCTCGCTGAACGCGAACGAGCGGCGGGCGCTTGAACATGTCTGGCCGCTCTGGGCGCGCGCCGACCAGATGCCGCCGCCCGGCGACTGGACGACGTGGGTGCTGCTCGGCGGGCGCGGGGCGGGCAAGACGCGCGCCGGGGCGGAGTGGGTGCAGGCCGCCGTCCGTTCGGGAACTGCGCGCCGGATCGCGCTGGTGGGGGAGACGATCCACGACGCCGTCGACGTGATGGTGGACGGTCCGTCCGGCCTCCTGTCGATTGCGCCCGCCGGTTTCCGGCCCCGCCTGCAGCGCGGGGAGCGCCGCCTGACCTGGCCGAACGGCGCGCAGGCTTTTCTCTTCTCCGCCAAGGATCCGGAGGGCTTGCGCGGTCCCCAGTTCGATCTTGCCTGGGCCGACGAGCTTGCCAAGTGGGCGCGCGCCCGCGACGCCTGGGACATGCTGCAGTTCGGCCTGCGGCTCGGCGCGCGGCCCCGCCAGGTCGTCACCACCACGCCGCGCCCCTTGAAGCTGCTGCGCGAGATCCTCGACGATCCGGGAACGGTCGCGACCTCCGCGCCGACCTATGCGAACCGCGCCAATCTCGCGCCAGCTTTCTTCGACGCGGTGATCCGCCGCTACGAGGGCACGCGCCTCGGCCGGCAGGAGCTGGACGGCCGCCTGCTCGAGGATCACCCCGGCGCGCTCTGGTCCCGCGCCATCCTCGACGAGACGCGCCTGCCGCGCCCGCCGCAGCTTGACCGCGTCGTCGTCGCCGTCGACCCGCCCGTGTCCAGCCACGAAGGCTCCGACGAATGCGGCCTGATCGTCGCCGGTGTCGCGCGGGGGGAGGGGGAGGGGCTGGAGACCGGCTGGCACGGCTTCGTCCTCGCCGACCGCTCCGCGCGGGGCCTGAGTCCCCGCCAATGGGCGGAGCGCGCGGTGGCCGCCTATCACGAGTTCCGCGCCGACCGGCTGATCGCCGAGGTGAACCAGGGCGGCGACATGGTCCGCGCCATCGTCTCGCAGGTCGACAGCCGCGTCGCCTACCGGCCGGTCTATGCCCGGCGCGGCAAGATCACCCGGGCCGAGCCCGTGGCCGCCCTCTACGAGCAGGGCCGCGTCCACCATGTCGGCTGCTTCGAGGCGCTGGAGGACCAGATGTGCGCCTTCACGCTCGACGCGCTGCACGGCCTCGGCACGCGCAGCCCCGACCGCGTCGA
>JAJLJT010000234.1:0-15569 GCA_033844555.1 Alphaproteobacteria bacterium
CTCAGTTTGCGTATGCAGTCTTCCAACCAGTGGAGCGCCTCCCGGCCCATGGCCGGGGGGCGTTTCACGTTTGCCGGGGGCTCAGACCTGCTCCCATGGCGGGCGGGGCGTGAACTTCTCGACGATGAAGTCGACGAACGCCCGGGTCCGCGCCGAGAGGTGGCGGGCAGAGGGATAGACCGCATAGATCGCGACACCCGGATTGACACGGTAGTCCGGCAGAAGGCGCACGAGCGCGCCCGCGCGGATATCCCGGTCCACGTCCCAGCTCGACTTCATGGCGATGCCGAGGCCCGCGAGCACGGCGTCGCGCACCACGTCGCCGTTGTTTGTGGTGTAGCGGCCGGTGACCTTGACGATCTCCTGCCCTTGCTGCCCCTCGAAGCGCCAGTGATCCTGGCCGTGCAACACGATGCAGTCGAAGTCGGCCAGGTCGCGCGGGGCCTTCGGCATCCCGTGCCGTGCGACGAATTCGGGCGCGGCAACGATCTCGCGCTTGTTGTCGGCGAGCTTGCGGGCGACGAGGGTCGAATCCTTCAGCTCGGCGATCCTGAGCGCGACGTCGATCCCCTCCCCCACGATGTCGGAGAGCGAATCCGTCAGCATGGCGTCCAGTTGCACCCTCGGATAGCGCTTCATGAACTCCGGCAGCAGGGGCGAAATGTGCAGCCGCCCGAAGCCCGCGGGCATCGTCACCTTCAGAAGCCCGTGCGGATCGGCGGAGGACTGCGTCGCCGCCGCTTCCGCCTCCTGCACGTCGGTGACGATCCTGACCGCACGCTCGTAGAAGGCGTGCCCCTCGTCCGTCGGGCTCACCCGCCGCGTCGTGCGATTGAGAAGGCGCACGCCGAGGGTTTCCTCAAGGCGCGCAAGGCGTTTCGACACGCTGGCCGGGCTGAACCCCAGCTCGCGTCCTGCATCCGACAGGCTGCCGCGCTCCACAACTCGCGTAAAAAGGACAAGGTCGGAGATATGCTCAACCGGCATGGCTGCGTCTCTTTCCAGATCCGAAAGTCAGCTATGCGTATCAGCACCATTTTCTCCTCGCAAGCGAAAGCCTATGTTGCACTGCAGTCACGGGGAGGTTGTTTGTTTTGCAACCGCGAAAGGAATTGGCCATGAGCCCGATCAAGACCGAAGAAACCGGAACGCAACTGCTCGAAGACCTGACGCCCGCGCGCGTCGACGCGCTGGTGCGCGAGGGCCGCGCCCTGCAGGCGCGCGCCGTGCGCACGTCGCTCCGCAATCTCTGGACGGGGCTGAAGTTCTCCGGCCGGAAGGACTATGTGACCGGCGCGACGACCAAAGCCGCGTGAACGTCGCGCCGGATCCATCCGGCGACACGAAAAAGGGCCGCGGGGGGCGAACCTCCGCGGCCCTTTTCGTTGCTACGGGCGGGCGCCTCTATCCGGCGGCCGCAAGCTGGGCGATCGCGTCGGCCAGCTTGGCCTTGCGGGCCTCGGCTTCCGCCTTGCGCTCCCGGTTCTCCTCGACGACCTCTTCGGGGGCCTTGGCCAGGAATTTCTCGTTGGAGAGCTTGGCGTCCAGGCCCCGGATTTCGCCCTCGAGCTTCTTCAGATCCTTCTCCAGCCGCGCGCGTTCCGCCTTCAGGTCGACGACGTCGCCGATGGGCAGCAGCACGGTCGCCTCGTCATGGACGAAACGCACCGCACCCGCCGTATCGTCTTCCGACACGTCGGCGCTTTCCAGCCGGGCGAGCCGCAGGATCAGGTCGCGGTGCCGGTCGAGGCGGGCGGCAGCCTCCGCCCCGGCCCCCTTGAGCGTCAGCGGGATCTTCGCGCCCGCGGGAACGTTCATCTCGGCCCGAACCGAGCGGACGCCCTCGATCAGGCGGATCACCCAGCCGATCTCCGCGTCCGCGTCCTTGTCGCCGAGACCCTTGTCCTCGGGCCAGGCGGCGTGGACAAGCCAGCCCTCGGCCTGCGTGCCGCCGGTGAGGCCCCAGATCTCCTCCGTCACGAAGGGCATGATCGGGTGCGCCATGCGGCAGATGCGGTCGATGACCCAGGCCGCCGTGGCGCGCGTTTCCGCCTGCGCGGCCTCGTCGGCGCCGGAGAAGACGGGCTTGGCGAACTCCAGGAACCAGTCGCAGAACACGTTCCAGACGAAGCGGTAGATCGCGCCCGCCGCCTCGTTGAACCGGTAGGCGTCGAGCGCCTGCGTCACCGCGTCGGCCGTGCGCGCCGTCTCGCCGACGATCCAGCGGTTGAGCGTGCCCTCCACCTTCGCCGGGTCGAAGGACGCATCGCGCGCGCAGCCGTTCATCTCGGCGAAGCGCACCGCGTTCCACAGCTTGGTGGTGAAGTTGCGGTAGCCCTCCACGCGCCCCGTCGACAGCTTGATGTCGCGGCCCTGCGCCGCCATCGCCGTCAGCGTGAAGCGCAGCGCGTCCGCCCCGTACTGGTCGATCAGCGTCAGGGGGTCGATCACGTTCCCCTTCGACTTCGACATCTTCTGGCCCTTCTCGTCGCGGACCAGCGCGTGGATATAGACCGTGTGGAACGGCACTTCGGGGATGTTCTTTTCGTCCTTCATGAAGTGCATGCCGAACATCATCATCCGGGCGACCCAGAAGAAGATGATGTCGAAGCCGGTGATCAGCACGTCCGTCTTGTAGTAGCGGGCAAGCTCCGGCGTCTCCTCCGGCCAGCCGAGCGTCGAGAACGGCCACAGCGCCGAGGAGAACCAGGTGTCGAGCACGTCGGGATCGCGCTTCAGCTCGACCGGCTTGCCGAAATGCACCTCGGCGGCGGCGCGCGCCTCGGCCTCCGTCTCTTCCACGAAGATATGCCCGTCGGGCGCATACCATGCCGGGATCTGGTGGCCCCACCAGAGCTGGCGCGAGATGCACCAGGGCTGGATGTTGCGCATCCACTCGAAATAGGTCTTCTCCCAGGCCTTCGGGACGAAGGCCGTCTCGCCCGTCTCGACCGCGGCGATGGCGGGCTTGGCGAGCGTGGCGGCGTCGACATACCACTGGTCGGTCAGCCACGGCTCGATCACCACGTTGGAGCGGTCGCCATAGGGCAGCATGAGCGTGTGGTCGTCGACCTTTTCCAGCAGGCCCGCTTCCTCGAACCAGGCGACGACCTTCTTGCGCGCCTCGAACCGGTCGAGCCCCTGGAATTCAACTGGAATCCCGAAGTCACCAGCACGCGCATCCGAGATAATTCGAGCGTACTGATCGAACACGTTGATCTGCGGCAGGCCGTGGCGCTTGCCGACCTCGAAGTCGTTGAAGTCGTGCGCCGGCGTGATCTTCACCGCGCCCGAGCCCGTCTCCGGGTCCGCGTGCTCGTCGGCGACGACCGGGATGCGGCGGTTGACGATGGGCAGGAGCAGGTGCTTGCCGATCAGGTCCTTGTAACGCTCATCCTCGGGGTGCACCGCGACCGCCGTGTCGCCGAGCATCGTCTCTGGCCGGGTCGTCGCCACGGTCAGGTAGCGGCCCTCCTGCCCCTCCACGGGGTAGCGGAAGTGCCACAGGTGGCCCTTCGTCTCGACCTGCTGCACCTCGAGGTCGGAGATCGCCGTCAACAGCTTCGGGTCCCAGTTCACAAGGCGCTTGTCCTTGTAGATCAGGCCTTCCTTGTAAAGCTGCACGAAGACCTTCAGCACCGCCGCCGAAAGCCCCTCGTCCATCGTGAAGCGTTCCCGGCTCCAGTCGCAGGACGCGCCCAGCCGCTTCAACTGGTTGATGATCGCGCCGCCCGACTGCGCCTTCCACTGCCAGATCCGCTCGATGAAGGCGTCGCGGCCCATGTCCCAGCGCGTGGGCTCGCCGCGTTCGGCAAGCTGGCGCTCCACCACCATCTGCGTGGCGATGCCCGCGTGGTCGGTGCCCGGCTGCCACAGCACGTCGAGGCCCTGCATGCGCTTGAAGCGGATCAGGATGTCCTGCAGCGTGTTGTTGAGCGCGTGGCCCATGTGCAGGTTGCCGGTCACGTTCGGCGGAGGGATCACGATGCAGAACGTGTCCGCGCCGGGCTTCGCCCCCGCGCCGGCCTTGAAGGCCCCGCCCTGTTCCCAGGCCTCGTAGATGCGCCGCTCGACCGCGGCCGGATCGTAATGCTTGTCGAGCATGGGTCGCCCGCTCTCTTCTTCAGGAATGGGTGCGAAATCGCGTGTCGGGGACGGGTTTTAGCGCCGGCAGCCGCGCGAGGCTACCGCCAAACCGGGAAAAATGCGCCGATCACGGGCGGCGGCGCAATTCCTCGCGTACGATCCGCTCGACGATGCCTTCGAGGTTCTCGTCCATCCATTGCCGCAGCATCGGCTTGAGCAGGCGGAGCATGGCGCGTTCCAGCGCGTCCGCCGCCATCGCCTCCTCGTCGGTGTCGGGACGCGGCGCACGCTCCCGGTAGAGCGGTTGCTCGGACCGCGGGGCCGCAATCCCGTCAGGGTCGGGTTCCGCGCTCGCCAGCGTGACCTTGGCCCGCGGCGCGGCTGCCGCCTCGGCCACCGCCGCGGGCAAGCCCTCGCGCGCCCGGCCCGCGCGCGTGTCCGCCACCGTGCCGTCGGGCAGCACGACCTGGGTCAGTTCCAGCACATCCGCACCGGCATCGCGGAACACCACCTCTTCGGCTTCCGCCGTGGCGTCAGCTTGCGCCCCGGTGCCGGGTTGCGCCTTCGTGCCCGTGTCCGCCTTCGGCTGTGCCACCTCTGCTGGCGCCGGTCCCGCCGCCTGCGGCGTCACGGTCTGCGTGAGGTCCAGCGGCGCGGCTGCCGCCGGCGCATCTTCCGCGGCGGCGCGGGCTTCCGTCCCGGCGGGCGCGGCAGGTTCCGCCTGCTCCGCCGCCGTCGCAGGTTTCGCCGCCGCCTCCTGCTGCGCAACGATCCGCGTCAGGCCCGAGGCGACCATCGCGCCGATCTCGTCAAGCGCCTTGTCGGTTGCAGCCTGCGTCTGTCGTGCGGCGGGCGCAAGCGTTTGCGAGGGACGAGGTATTGGCGCGGGCCGCGCCTGCGGCGGTGGAGCGCGCTCCGCCCCCGTCGGCGCGGGCGTCGCCGGGGCCGCCGTATCGGGTGACGTCTTCGCTGCCGGCGGCCTGGGCGCCTGGCCCTTGGCTGCGGCGGGTGCGCCGGGACGCGCCGCCTGCGGCTTGGTGGCCTTGCCGCCATCCTCGTCGGCAATGATTCTCCGTATGGAGGAGAGGATCTCCTCCATGGTCGGTTCGCCTGTGTCCGTTGGACGCCCCATGCCGCCTATCAACCGCTGCCGCCCGCTTCGCGCGAGACCGGCACCCCCGACTCAGAAAAACTCGTTAAAGTTTACTGCATCCCCTCATCGAACCCGAACCATTTGTTCCGGACCCGATCGTAGTAGGTGGTGGGATCGTAGGCCGCGACGGGCAGCGACAGCGTCTCGATATCCAGCAGGCCGACCGCCGAGAGGACCTGGAATGCCGCCACATATTCATCGCGGACCGCCGTGACCAGCGTCACGCGGGAGTTCAGAAGCTCCTGCTCCGCATCCAGCACGTCGAGCGTGGTGCGGGCGCCGACCAGCAGCTCCTGCCGCACGCCTTCCAGCGCAATCTCGTTCGCGCGCACCTGCTGCTGACCCGATTCGATGGTCGCCCGCGCCGCAAGCAGGTTCGACCAGGCAGAGGCCACCTGCTCCTCCACGTTGCGCGTCGCGCCCACGATCTCGATCCGGCGCTGCGACTTCACCGCCTGCGCCTGGCGGACCTGGCTGTACACGCGGCCCGACTGGTAGAGCGGCACGTTGAGCCGCGCGGCGATCTGGGCCTGCGTCGACTCCGTCGCGCCGCCGACCGTGTCCCGGCCATATCCGACCGAACCCGTCACGGACACCGAGGGGTTGAGGTCGCTCTTGGCGCGCCGCACATCCGCGCTCGCGGCCTCGTCGGCGAACCGGGCCGCCTGCAGCGTCGGGTTCTGCGCGAATGCGGTCTTCAGCGCCTCGTCTTCCGAGGACGGCAGCATCGGCAGCGAGGGCGGCTGCTCCAGCGTGCCGGGCATCCGCCCGACGATGCGGGCATAGGCCGCGCGGCTCGCGGTCAGCTGGGCCTCCGCCTGCAGCAGCGACGATTGCGACCCGGCGAGCCGGGCCTGCGACTGGGCCACGTCCGTGCGCGTCGCCTCGCCCACCTCGAAGCGGTCGCGAGAGGCGTCGAGCTGGGCGCGCAGCACGTCGACGTTGTTGCGGTTCAGTTCCACCACCTGCAGGTCGCGCAGCACGTTCATGTAGGCGGTGACGGCGGACAGCAGGACGTCCTGCTCAACCGCGGCAAGCGACGCCCGCCCCTGCCGCACGCGGGCCTCCGCCGCGTCGACGCCATTCTGGACGCGGCCGCCCGTGTAGACCGGCTGCGAGACCGAAACCTCCGCCGACAAGGGGCTGTCCGTGCCCTCGGGCCCGCTGGCGATGTCGCGGTAGGACTTGCCGTAGGATGCGTTCGCCTGAACGTTCGGCCGCCAGCCGGAGAGCGCCTGCGGAACCCCTTCGTCGGTCGCACGCTGTCCGGCGCGCTGCGCCTCGAGCCGCGGGTTGTTGAGATAGGCGGCGGTCAGCGCATCCTGCAGCGATTCCGCCGCGGCGGGCATCGCCGCCAGGCCGCCCAGCGCCACGCAGGCCGCACGCACCGCCCGGCCCAGCCTTGCCCTCGTCACAGCAGCCTTGCTCATGTCCATCCCCGCACGATCCTGATCCCGGCCGCCGCCGTCCGGAACCCCTGATTTGCCGATACTGTACCCCAGGCGCAAACGCTTGACAAAACGAACACTTGACGAAGCGGCCCCGGCCTTGCGCCTCAGAAGCTGAAGCTCTCCTCCCGCGCGAAGGCAGCGAGCCGCGGCGCGCTGGTGTCGAACAGGTCGCGGCGCGCGACCTCGCCGCCGGTCTTGAGCCACAGGGCACCGCGCGGCGAGGGCTGACCCGTGTGAACCGCGACGAGGCGCCCGCCGTCCTTGAGCTGCTGGACCAGCGCCTCCGGCACGTCGTCGATGCCGCCCTCGACCACGATCGCGTCATAGGGTCCCTGGTCGGCGCGGCCGGCCGCAAGATCGCCTTCGAGCGCCACGCCATTCTCGATACCCAGTTCCGCGAGGTTCGCCGACGCCTGCTCGACCAGCGCGGCGTCGCTTTCCACGCCCGCCACGCCCGCCGCGAGATGCGACAGCACCGCCGTCGAGTAGCCGCTGGCGCACCCGAGGTCGAGCACCACGTCGCCCGGGCGGATGCGGGCGGCATCGACCAGCTTGGCGAACACCATGGGATCGAGCAGGAACCGCCCGCCGGGAAGCGGCAGATGCTCCCCCGCGTAGGCCACGCCGCGCAGGGATCGCGGCACGAACAGCTCCCGCGGAACGGCGAGCATGGCGTCGACGACCGCCGGGTCGGTGACCCCGCAGGGACGGATCTGGCTGTCCACCATCGCCTTCCGGGCGGCTGCAAAATCGATCATGGCTCATTACCCCCGAGGTGAAACGCCCGCACCCGGAACGGGACCGCCCCCCGGATGCCGTTTGACCAGCCTTATAGAGGGCGGGGAGACCGGAAACAATGGCGCAGCGCGCCGCGCCCGGGCCGCGGCCGACGCTGACGTCACGCCGCCGATTGCTCCGCCGCCGGGTGCTGCGTCCCGTCCGGCTGCGCTCCCTCCAGGCCATCGCGCGGCATGCGCGCATCGGCAACCATGGCCGACGGGCCCGCCGCGACCAGCCGCTCTGCCGGGAAGCCGACGACGACTCGCGTTCCCTCGCCCGCCCTGCTGCGCACCGTAACCGTTCCCCCATGCAACCGCGCGAGATGCCCGACCAGCGCAAGACCCAGCCCCGGCGCGGTCGGCCCGCCCCCCGCCTGCGCATCGCGCCGCCGGGCAGTGTGGTCGCGCAGCTCCAGCAGCGCGAACGGTTCCATGACACGCGACAGGTCTTCCCTGCAGATGCCCGGCCCGTTGTCGGCGACCACGAGCCGCATGCCATGGGCCTGTGTCGCGCCTGCCGTCACGCTGACGTGGCCGTTCTGGGAGGTGTAGCGGATCGCGTTGGACACAAGCTCGGCGAGGATCTGGCGCAGCTTGACCGCATCGCCGCGCAGCACCGGCAGATCGTCGGGCAGGTTCGTCTCCAGATCGATGCCGTGCGCCCGGGCGCGCCTGGCGAACTGGGCGCACGTCCCCCTGACGAGGGACGCCATGTCCACGCAATCCTCGGCCAGGTCCGCCCGCCCCGCTTCCAGGCTCGACAGCTCGAACACGCGGTTCACGATGTCGAGGAGATGCTGCCCGCTCCGGTGGATGTCCCAGGCATAGGACTCGTAGCTGCTTGTGCCGAGCGGACCCAGAATGCGCCGCGCCATCACCTCCGAATAGCCGATGATGGCGTTGAGGGGAGTGCGCAGCTCGTGACTCATGTTGCCGAGGAAGCGGGTCTTGGCGAGGCTCGCGGCCTCGGCCCGGTCGCGCGCGTCGGTCAGCCGGTCGACGAGCCGGGCATTGGCGATCGACAGCGCGGCGCTCTGGCGCAGGAAGGCATTGAAATAGGCCGCCATCAGGCCCATCAGCCCGCACCAGAAAAACACGAAGGCGGCTGTCAGCGGCGCCGGGTTGCTGTCGCTGACGATCAGCAGCGCGCCGTACGGCAGCACGGCGGGATAGAAGAACGTCGTGAAGGCCAGGCCCGAATAGGCGAAGCCCGCCACGGCAATGGCGCTCAAGGCCGCCATCACGAACGGCGCGATGAGGTGCAGGGTGTCGCCGGGCAGTCCCGTCAGCAGCAGCGCCGAACTGCCCCAGACCACGCCGCCGAGCGCCGCGCCTCCGGCACACGGACGCCACGCTGCCGCCCGCCCCAGCCTTTGCCTCTCCAGCCTCCGCCTTTCTGCCGGCGCGGCTGCGGTACGCGTGGCCGCGCCCGCAAGCGCGAACCGCAAGGCGCTCCAGCCCGTGCAGGCGAGCGCCCAGACGAGCAGCCAGCCCCGTTCGGCCGAATGCCATAGCGCCCCGGTCATCAGCATGACAGCGCCGAGGCTCGTCACCAGCAGGGGAAGCGTGTGCCGCGATAGCTGGCCCAGCAGCGCGGCATCGATCTGTCGGGGATCGACCGTCCCGTCGGACGGATCATGTGCGGCAGCCAACCTTCGTCTCCCAGTTGGAGGACCGAGAAATGAACAGGCTTCTGCCGTGAACACGGATCGTGAACAGGCCGGACAAAGCGCGTACGCCGCACTGGGCGCTCCGTGGCCGGTGCGCTGACACTGCACCGGGACCGGTTAAGGTAGCTCTAATCGAATTTTACCGAACGGGGCGCGGCTCCGTATCGCAACGCCCGCACACGGGGCCGAAATGCCCCTTGCGCAAGACCCCTCGCCCGGCTATGTCCAGACCAGATCGCAGGCGCCCTGCCGGGGTCCAGGCGTGCCCATGTGGCGCCGTTTCCCGGTCCTTGGCGGAGGCTTCGCGGTCGTCAGGGTGGCGCCGTGGCGGAGTGGTTACGCAGCGGACTGCAAATCCGTATACCCCGGTTCGATTCCGGGCGGCGCCTCCATCCTTCCCTGTTCTCAGTCCTTGCCCCGCCGGTCCCCGTGGCGCGCGGCGCGCCGTGCGCGGCGCCAGCGGTCGAGCCTGCGCCCGAAGCGCACCTCCAGCCTTCGGCGCCAGCGGCGGATGATGCGGGAATCGACCGAGAGCACGACCAGTCCCAGCGGGATCATCCAGAAGCCCAGCACCGGCAGGAAGCCGAGGATGCCGCCAAGGATCAGCGACACGCCAAGGATCAGCCGCGCGAGAGGCGACCCGGGTACGCGCAGGGATTTTCCGGCAATGCGAACGGTGCGGGACATGTCGCACCGATACATGGCGGATCGCGGACAGACTTCCAAGGGGGCAGCGGGAGGCGCGTGCGCAAAGGGGCTTGGCAAGCCCCAGCCCCTTTGCTATGACGCCGCCCACACTGATCCCCGGTAGCTCAGTTGGTAGAGCAAGCGGCTGTTAACCGCTGGGTCGCTGGTTCGAGTCCGGCCCGGGGAGCCAATTCGGAAGAGAGGCTGGACCGCCGCGGTCCGGCCTCTTTTTCATTGTGCCGATATCTCTCCGCGACCACCCGTGCTGCACGCCGGGAATAAGTGCGCGCCTGCCTGCGTCCATCACCATGAAGGATCGGCCACCTGCCCTGGCCGATGGACGGACCGGCCGGCGTCACACCTGCCCCCCTCACGGCGCCGGCCGGTCCCGTCCAGACCCGAGGGGCGCCCGCCGGGGCTGGCGGACGGGCGCAGGAACTGGCATTCGAGGGGCGGCCGCCGGGCGGCGCACCCATCAGGCACACCGGGAAAGAGGTCGCAAGGGCAGGATGGCGGACAGTATCGAGATGGATCTGGTGCGGCATGTGTCGGCGTTGCGCCGCTATGCGCGGGCCCTGACCGGAAGCGAGCATGACGCCGACGACCTGGTTCAGGAGTGTCTCGCACGCGCGCTGGGCCGCATCGGTCTGTTCCGGGGCGTGACCAATGTGCGCGCCTACCTGTTCTCGATGCTGCACAATGCGCACATCGACCGCATGAAGGCCGTGCGCCGGCGCGGCGGCGTGGTGGCCATCGAAGGCTGCGCGGGAGAACTGGCCCAGGCGCCCGAGCAGCCGGGCGCGAGCGAACTGCGAGACGTGGCACGCGCCATGCAAGACCTGCCGGAGGAACAGCGCGAGGTGCTTCTGCTCGTCGGACTCGAAGGCATGAGCTACAAGGAAACGTCGCAGATCCTGAACGTGCCGATCGGCACCGTGATGTCGCGGCTGTCGCGGGGGCGCGAGGCGCTCCGCCAGCGGCTGGCCGCGCCCGCCTCGCCGCGGACCGTTCTGCGAAGGGTGAAATGAGATGACCTACCGCCCCCTTTCCAGCCCGCTGACCGACGAGGATCTTCACCTCTATGTCGACGGCCAGCTTGCGCCCGAGCGTCAGGCCGAGGTCGAGGCCGTGCTCGCCACCATGCCCGAACTGCGCCGCCGGGTGGACGGCTACCGCGAACAGAACATCGCCCTGCACCAGCTTTACGACGCGCCCCTGCCGGCCATGCCGGCGGAGATGCGCGCCCAGGTCGACCGGCTGCGCCATGCCGTCGACCGCCGCCGCCGGGTGCGTCATGGCTTCGGCGTCGCCGCCGGGATCGCTCTGTGCATCGTGGCGGGCGCGGCTGCCCATCGCGCCATCGAGTCGGTGGAGACGCGCGCCGACCAGATCGCGGCCTTCACCAGCCGGGCGGCAACCGCGCATTCGCTTTACGCCGACGACAGGGCCGCGGTCGCACGCATGCAGGTCGGCGAGGACAAGGGCGCGGCACTCGCCGCAGCGCTCTCCAACCTGACGGGCGCAACGCCCATGCAGGCGCCGGATCTCGAGCCGCTGGGCTTCCGCCTGATCGGCGGCCAGCTTGTCCCCGCGCAGGGCAAGGCGGCGCTCCATTACCTCTACGAGAACGGCGCGGGTGCGCGCGTCTCCCTCTATGTCGGGCGCACGACGGAGGACGGCTCGGTCGATTTCACCTTCGCCAGCCGCGACGGCATGTCCGCCTTCTTCTGGAGACACGGGGCGACCGCATTCACGCTGATCGGGCCGATGACGCAGGAGGCGCTGCTGGACATGGCGCGCGCCGTCGGACCGCAACTCGTACCCCGGCAGCCCGCCGGCCAGCCGAAGGTCGACGAGGTGGCGACCGGCGCACCGGCCACCGCGCAACCCGCCGCGCCTGCCCCTGCCGCTGCACCGTCGGAGCCTCGGACCCCGGCGCCGGCTGCCGCGGCCGACAAGGCCGCCGACATGCCGGCTCCGGCCGAACCCGCGGCAAAAGGCGAGATTCCGCCGCCGCCGAAGGGCGTTCCCGTCGACGCGGGCGAAACGAAGCAAACCAACACCTGAGGCGGCCCGTCCCCGCCCCGCCCATACTGCCCTCGCCCCAAGTCAAGCAGGGCGCACGGGCTATATCCCCGCACCGATAGCGTTTTCGGTTCCGGCAAGGGGGCAGGCATGGGTGCGACGATCGTATGGTTCCGGCAGGATCTGCGGCTCGAGGACAATCCGGCGCTCGCCGCAGCGGCAGAGCGCGGCGCGCCCGTCATCCCCCTCTTCATCCTGGACGAGACCGTGCCCGCCGACGAGGCGATGGGCGCGGCCTCGCGCTGGTGGCTCAACGGATCGCTTGCCGCCCTCGGCGCGGACCTCGAGGCGAGCTACGGCCAGCGCCTGATTCTGCGCCGGGGCGCGCCGGGGGAAATTCTCGAAGCGCTGGCGGCGGAGACGAAGGCCGATGCGGTCCTCTGGAACCGGTGCTACGAGCCGCACGCGGTCGCCCGCGACAGGGAGATCAAGGCGGCGCTGAAGGCGCGCGGCCTCGCGGTCGAAAGCCACAATGCCGCCCTCATCGCCGAGCCGTGGGAAGTGCGCACCGGCGCGGGCGAGCCCTACAAGGTCTTCACGCCCTTCTGGAAGGCGGTGCGCGCGCAGATCGCGCCGCCGCAGCCGCTTCCCGCCCCCGAGACGCTCGCCTGCCCCGCGACATGGCCAGGGAGCGACGCGCTCGACGGCTGGAACCTGCTGCCCAGCCGCCCCGACTGGGCGGGAGGCCTGCGCGACGCGTGGACGCCGGGGGAAAACGCCGCCCGCTCCCGTCTCCACGCCTTCCTGCGCCATCGTCTCGACGGCTACGCGGACACGCGCGACCTGCCGGGCACGCACGGCACCTCGCGCCTGTCGCCGCATCTCCACTGGGGCGAGATCGGGCCGCGCCAGATCTGGCACGCGACGCAGGCCCACACAGCGGCGCACGGGGGTGCGAAGAGCGAGAAGGCCGCTGCCAAGTTCCTCGCCGAGGTCGGCTGGCGGGAGTTCTCCTATCACCTGCTCTTCAACTTTCCGCAGATCGTGCGCGACAATTTCCGGCCGGAGTTCGACGGCTACCCCTGGGCGCGCGACACGGCGGCGCTCGCCCGCTGGCAGCGCGGCCAGACCGGCTACCCCATCGTGGACGCGGGGATGCGGGAGCTTTGGGCGACCGGCTGGATGCACAACCGCGTGCGCATGATCGTGGGGTCCTTCCTCATCAAGGACCTGCTGATCCACTGGAAAGAGGGCGAGCGCTGGTTCGCCGACACGCTCGTCGACGCCGACCTCGCCAGCAATTGCGCAAGCTGGCAATGGGTCGCGGGATCGGGCGCGGACGCCGCTCCCTATTTCCGCATCTTCAACCCGGTCTCGCAGGCCGCGAAGTTCGACGCGAACGGCGCGTACATCCGCAAATGGGTGCCGGAGATCGCGCGGCTGCCCGACGACTTCATCGCGCAGCCGTGGACGGCGCCCGCACTGGTGCTGAAGGCCGCGGACGTAACCCTGGGCGACACCTACCCCCGCCCCATGGTCGACCACGCACTGGCCCGCGACCGCGCGATGGCCGGCTACCGCGAGATGCGCGGCGAGGCGGGCTGAAGGCCGGCCTCCGCGCACACCCCCGGATGCATCCGATGGTGACAGAGCGCACGTATTGATTTCAGAATAAGACCGGTCCAGCAGGGGAAGGATGGACATGACCGCAGCGACGAACCCGGAAACAGGGCGCACGGCGGTGACGGACGCCGGCGGGGACGTGACGATACACCTCACCCGCGCCGCATTGCCGCGCATCGCGGGCCTCGACATGTGGGCGCGGATCGCGCTCGGCCACCTTTCGAACATCGCGGCGGGCCGCTACCGCATCGTGCTGCCCGACGGGCGCACCATCGTGGCCGAAGGGGCCGAGCCGGGGCCGGAGGGCACGATCCTCATCCGCGATCCGCGCCTGTGGCGGCGTGTCGTGCTGGGCGGCGACATCGGCCTCGCCGAGGCCTATATCGACGGCTGGTGGGACAGCCCCGACCTCGCCGCCGTGATCGAGGTTGGCGCGCGCAACATGGCGGCCTTCGGAATGAAATTCGCCGGAAGCCCGCTGCACAAGGCGATGCGGCGCGTGGGCCACCTGCTGCGCCCCAATTCCCGCGCGGGTTCGCGCAAGAACATCATGGCGCACTATGACCTGGGCAACAGCTTTTACCAGGCGTGGCTCGACGACACGATGACCTATTCCTCCGCCCTGTTCCGCGCGGGCGACGAGCCGCTGCCGCAGGCGCAGCGTAACAAGTACGCCGCGATCGCGGAGGCGATGAACCTCACCCCCGGCCAGAAGGTGCTGGAAATCGGCGCGGGCTGGGGCGGCTTTGCGGAGTTCGCGGCGGGCGAGGTCGGCGCCCATGTCACCGGCATCACCATAAGCCCCAGCCAGTACGATTTCGCGAAGAAGCGCATCTTCGAGAAGGGTCTGGCCGAGAAGGTGGAAATCCGCCTCCAGGACTACCGGGAGGTCGAGGGCCGCTTCGACCGCATCGCCTCCATCGAGATGTTCGAGGCGGTGGGCGAGCGCTACTGGCCGCAGTTCTTCGGCAAGGTGCGCGACTGCCTCGCGCCCGGCGGGCACGCGGCGCTCCAGATCATCACGATCCGGGAGGAGTTCTACGACAGTTACCGTTCGGGCGCGGATTTCATCCAGCGCTACATCTTCCCCGGGGGCATGCTGCCCTCGCCCACCGCGCTGAAGGAGGAGGTGGCGAAGGCAGGCCTCGCCTGGCGCGGCGCGGTCGAGTTCGGGCAGGACTATGCCCGCACGCTCGGCCTCTGGCACCGGCAGTTCCTGGAGGCGTGGCCGTCGCTGACCTCGCAGGGGTTCGACGACCGCTTCCGCAGGCTGTGGCAGTATTATCTCTGCTATTGCGAGGGCGGGTTCCGCGCCGGGAACATAGACGTCGCGCAGATCTCGCTCGCAAAGTCCTAGGTGACGAGATCCTTCGCGTCCCGCAGCACCACGCCGTTGATGCGCCAGGTGCCGTCCGGCTGCCGCTGCATGAAGTAGCGCGCGATCACCGGCTTGCCGTCGGCGCCGACGATGTAGACGTCCTGCTCCGGCCCGCGGCGGCCGTAGCGGAGTTCGAGAAATTCGGCCGTGGTGGGCCGGTAGACCGGCGCATAGCCCGTCCGCACCATGTCCATGAAGGTTCCGGGATCGCGGAACTGGTTGCGGATCGCGGGGCTCGCATAGGAAAAGGCGCGCACGGCGTCGCCCGCGCGGAAGGCGTCGAGCTGCTCCGAAATGACGCCGCGAATGGCGCCCACCTCCGCGTCGGAGACCTGCGCGCGCACGGGCGCGATGGCGATGAGCATGACGAAAACGCAACCGAGGATGGTTCGGACGATCCGCATTGGCTTCCCTCCCGGTCCGGGTGGCGGCCGCGCCGCTCACCCCTGCATACGAAACATCTTGATCGGCGGATGCCTTTGCCCCAAGTGCGATAGCTCTGTGACCCGGCTTGCGGAGGATCCCTGCCATGCCGAAGACCCCCGCCCCCGCCGCCCATCCGGAGCGGATGTTCTTCTTCGGCTCGCTGCGCGATCTCGACCTGCTCGAGATCGTGATCGGGCGCGCGCCGCACGGGCTGGCGCTCGCGGACGGCCACCTCGAGGATCATGCGGTTCATTGCGTCGCGGGCGAGCCCTTTCCGATGCTGGTGGCGCG
>JAJLJT010000235.1:0-3650 GCA_033844555.1 Alphaproteobacteria bacterium
CATGAGCGGCGATTTCATCAAGGACACGGCAGAGGCGCTCTATCTCGCGCGGGCGCAAGGCCGGAGGATCCCGCCGCTCGACCCGCAGGCCGTGGGGAGCCTCGATGCCGCCTACGACATCCGCGACGCCTGCGACGCGCGTGCGAGCGTGAGCATCGTCGGCTGGAAGGTCGGCGGCACGGCGCCCGCCGCATGGGAGGCGATCGGCGCGAGCGAACCGTTCTACGCGCGCCTGCTCGCGCCCTTCTGCGTGAAGGACGGCGCCGATGTGCCGGTGCCGGAGCGGATCCTCGGGCTGGAGTGCGAATATGCGTTCACGCTGGCGAGGGACCTGCCGGTGCGGGCCGAACCCTATACGCGCGCAGATGTGGAAGCGGCGATTCGCAACGTCTTTCCGGCGCTGGAAATCGTCGGCCTGCGCCAGGACATTCCCAAGCCGCAGCATGTCTTTCAGATGATCGCGGACTTCGGCACGAACGTCGGCTTCGTGGCGGGAACGCCGGTCGAGGACTGGCGGAGCGTCGACTACACGGGCCAGGAGATCGCGGCCATCGTGAACGGCGAGACGAAGACGACGGGTACCGGCAAGAACGTGTTCGGGCACCCGCTCGACGCGCTGACCTGGGCCGCGAACAAGGCCTCCTCGCGCGGGCACGGCCTGCATGCGGGCCAGTTCGTCACGACAGGCTCCACGGTCGGCATCGTGCCCGCGTCGAAAGGCGAGACGGTGGCGGGCGATTTCGGGCCGCTGGGCCGGATCGAGGCGCGACTGGTCTGAGCGGGATCAGGCGGGTCCGGGCGGGCTGTCGTCGTCTTCGTCGAAGGCTTCCCAGCCGTTCGGGCCGAGAGCCTGTAGCGG
Source organism: Alphaproteobacteria bacterium (assembly GCA_033844555.1). GTDB lineage: Bacteria > Pseudomonadota > Alphaproteobacteria > Futianiales > Futianiaceae > Futiania. The sequence goes on from JAJLJT010000235.1 coordinate 860, forward strand.
ACGGAAGCGCGCCTTGTAAGCCATCTTGCGGCTCTCCCGCACCCAGTAGCCGAGATAGACGTAGGGCATCCCGGTCTCGCGCGCCTGGGCGATGTGGTCGAGAATCATGAAGGTGCCGGGGCTTGCGTCCTCGAGTTCCGGCTGAAAGGCGCTGTAGACCATGCTGAGCCCGTCAGACAGGCGGTCGGTCAGGCAGAACGCCATCAGGCGGCCGCCCTCTTCCGGGGGCGTCCGGTACTCGACCACGACCGTGTCGATGGCGCTGTCTTCCACCATGGTCGCGAAATCGTGCCGGTCCATGTCCGCCATCCCGCCGTCGGCGTGGCGCCGGGCGAGATAGGCGCGCAGCAGATCGAACTGCTCCGCCGTGGCGTAGGGCGGCGCGATGTGCCGCACGAGCCCGGAATTGCGGGCGAACACACGCCGCTGGGATCGCGTCGCACGGTGGCGATTGGCAACGATGCGGACGGAGATGCAGGCGTCGCACCCCTCGCACGCGGGGCGGTAGGCAATGTTCTGGCTGCGCCGGAAGCCGAGGTTGGACAGCGCGTCGTGAAGCTCCGGCGCCAGATCGCCCATCAGCGGCGTGAACACCTTCCGCTCCTGCCGGCCGTCGATATAGGGACACGGACCCGGCGCGGTCAGGTAGAAGCGCAGCATCTTCAGTCGCGGATCGTGACGCATGGCCCCCTCACACTCCGTAATACCAGGGCGCAAATACTGAAAATACGATCCACAGCAGCAGGATCAATGGGCTGCCGGCGCGCACGAAGTCTCCGAAGCGGTAATGACCGGGGCCCATCACCAGGAGATTGGTCTGATAGGCCATGGGCGTGGCGAAGGAACAGTTGGCCGCGAAGATCACCGCATAGACGAACACCTCGGGCGGCACGCCGAGCGCCTTCGCCGCACTGACCGCGATCGGCGCGAACAGGACGGCCGTTGCATTGTTCGACAGGAGGTTCGTCAGGACAGCGATCAGCAGGAAGAGGGCCGACAGCACCGCGGCCGCGCCGAAGCCGGAGAAGACCGCGACGAGCGTGTTGCCCAGGAAAGCCGCCCCGCCGGTCGCCTGCAGCGCCGTACCCATGGCGAGCGAGGCGGCCACGATCAGCACGATCCGGCGGTCGATGGCGCGGCCGGCCTGGCGGAGATTGAGCGCACCGCTGGCGATCATCAGCATCGCGCCCGTGAGACCCGCCACCATGGTCGGGAGGATGCCCGTGGAGGCGGCTACGACCACCGCGCCGAAGATGGCGAGCGCGGTGCGCGCGTTCTCCAGCGCGGGAAGCGCGGTCGCCGAGCTTTCCAGCACCACGAGGTCGCGGTCGGCGCGCAACGCCTCCATCTGCGGCTCCGACCCCACGAGGAGCAGGACATCGCCGGCTTCGAGCCGTATGTCGTCGAGACTGGCGCGCAACATCCGCGAGCGGCGCTGTATGCCGAGCACGAGGCAGCCCGTACGCGCGGGAAAGGAGACATGGGCGAGCGACTGCCCGATCAGGCGGGAGCCGGGCGCGACGATCGCCTCGGCCAGCATCCGCTCGCTCGCCACGCGGCTGACCTCTGCATCGTCCGGCGCTTCGAGCCCGTCGCCCACGAGCAGCTTCGGGCGCGTCGTCAGGATATCGGTCAGCGCCTTGCGGGTCGCGGCCACGATGACGGTGTCGCCCTCGCTCAGCGTGATGTCGTCGAAGGGCGGAAGCAGCGTCCGCTCGCCGCGGTGAATCAGGCGGACCGTCAGGTCCGGCAGCTTGGGGAACAGGCCCGCCACCGCCTCGATCCCCACCAGCGGATGGCCGCGGGTCAGGTCGATCTGGGCAATGAACTGCTTGCCGGTCTGTGCGACGAGCGCGCCCGCCATGGTGGCGCGGTCGGGCAGCAGGCGGGGCGTGACGAGCAGCACATAGACAAAGCCGGCGCCCGCGAGGACGAGGCCCGGGAAGGTGAAGTCGAAGAAGCCGATCGGCGGAAGACCCGCGGTGCGTGCGGCGTCCGCGGTCAGCAGGTTGGTCGACGAGCCGATGAGCGTCGTCATCCCGCCCAGCACGCAGACATAGGAGAGCGGGATCATCACCCGGCTCGTCGGCACGCGCAGCCGCTCCACGATGGTGACGAGCACGGGGATGAACATGATCGCGACCGGCGTGTTGTTCAGGAATGCGCTGACCACCATCACGCAGATGTAGACGGAGAAGAGCAGCGTGCGCGGCCGCCCGCCGCCGAGCGCGAGCAGACGGCGCACCGGCTCGTTCAGCGCGCCGGTCTGAAAGAGGCCCTGGCCGACGACCAGCAGGCTGAGGATCGTGATGAGCGCGGGGTTTCCGAACCCCTCCACCATCATCGCGGGCGTGACCAGCGCCTCGCCGTCCGGCCCGGCAAGGGGATAGACGTAGAACAGGAGCGCCAGCGCAACGATGGTGGCCATCGAGGTCAGCTCGATCGACACGCGCTCCCACGCATAGGACACAACCGCGGCGGCGATGATTGCGAACGAAAGCCACATCTGCGGCGCCGCATCGGCGAATGACGGCATCTGGTTCAAGGTGCTGGTGCTTCCTCGATCTGTCTTGCCCGTGCATGCCGCGCTGACCCGCTTGACGGGGTTTGGCGCCGCTGTACCGTCGCGTCATGACGGCAGCCCCTCATCCAGATTCCTACTACGCCGCGAGCGTGAATCCATCCCCGGAAAGACCGGAATGCGTCGGCGAGATGCATGTGGACGTCTGCATCATCGGCGGCGGGCTGACCGGCCTGTCGGCGGCGCTGACGCTCGCAGAGGCGGGGATGG
>JAJLJT010000236.1:0-1263 GCA_033844555.1 Alphaproteobacteria bacterium
GCCGAGCAGAACACCAACATGGCGCTGCGCTACGCGACCTATGGCTACATCCTGGAGAATGGCCGGGTTGTGCTGGACGGGGATGCCGAGGCCTTGCGCAACAACGCCGACGTGAAAGAATTCTATCTCGGCGTCAGCGAGGGCAAGAAATCCTTCCGGGACGTGAAGAGCTACCGCCGGCGCAAGCGCTGGCTGAACTGATCCGCACGCAGACCCCGCAGGCGGCGGCAGGACGACGAGACCTCGAACCCAAGGAGGCGGCATGGCCGACGAGCGCTATTACGACGATCTGGAGACGCGCGCCCCGGAGCAGCGCGAAACCTCGACCTTCGAATGCCTGCGCGCCAACGTCGCCAACGCCAAGGCCAATGCGCCCTATTTCGCCAAGCTGCTGAAGGACGTCGATCCGGACGGCCTCACCGACCGCGCCGCGCTCGCGAAGGTGCCGGTGACGCGCAAGGGCGACCTGCTGGCGCTGCAGGACGCGGACCGGCCCTTGGGCGGGCTCGCCGCGGTGAAGACCAGGGCGCTCAGGCGCATCTTCATGTCGCCCGGCCCGATCTTCGAGCCCGAGGGATGGGGCGCCGACGGCCAGGGCCGCGACTGGTGGCGCTGCGGCCGCGCGCTCTACGCCGCGGGCTTCCGCTGCGGCGACATCGTGCACAATTCCTTCGCCTATCACCTGACGCCGGCCGGCCACATGTTCGAGACGGGCGCGGCCGCGGTCGGTTGCGTCACCTTCCCCGCGGGCATCGGCAACACCGAACTGCAGGTCGACGCGATCGAGCGGATCCGGCCCACCGGCTATTCCGGCACGCCGGACTTCCTGAAGGTGCTGCTCGACAAGGCCGCCGAGATGGGCCGCGACGCGTCCTCCATCACCAAGGCCGCCGTTTCGGGCGCCGCACTCCCCCCCTCGCTGCGCGCGGAACTGAAGGACCGGGGCGTCGCCACCCTGCAATCCTACGGCACCGCAGACCTGGGCCTCGTCGCCTACGAGACAGAGGCGATGGAGGGCATGGTGGTCGACGAGGGCGTGATCGTGGAGATCGTGCGCCCCGGCACCGGCGACCCCGTGCCCGAGGGCGAGGTGGGCGAGATCGTCGTGACCACGCTCAACCCCGACTATCCGCTCGTCCGCTTCGGCACGGGCGACATGTCGGCGGTCCTCTCCGGCGCGTGCCCGACGGGCCGGACCAACATGCGCATCAAGGGCTGGATGGGCCGCGCCGACCAGCGCACCAAGGTCAAGGGCATGTTCGT
>JAJLJT010000237.1:0-2327 GCA_033844555.1 Alphaproteobacteria bacterium
GCGCCGCCACCATCGCCTCGCGCGCTGCAGGCAGCAGCGGCGCGGTGGCGTTGGCGTCGAGATAGGTGCGGGTGCGGGACATCGGGTCTATGCCGCCCCCTGCTCTGCCGGGGTGCGCGCGCCCTCGCGCAGGAAGTCGAGGCCATAGGGACTGAGGTTCCGCCGCGCCACGACGTCGGCGAGCGACACCGACGCCAGGAACATCTCGATCATATGGCCAAGCTCGGCCCACAGATCGTGTGTCAGGCAGCGCGCGGAGCCGGCGTGACAGCCCTTCGAGGTATCGCCGCCGCAGCGGGTCGTCTTGATCGGCTCGTCCACCGCCAGCATGATGTCGAGAACGCGCGTCCCTTCCGCGCCATGGGCGAGAAGATAGCCCCCGCCGGGCCCGCGCGTGCTGCTGACGATCCCGGCGCGGCGCAGCTTGACGAAGATCTGCTCCAGATAGGCAAGCGAGATGCCCTGGCGCAGCGAGATATCCGACAGCGACACGGGCCCCGACGCCTCGTGCCGCGCCAGGTCGGTCAGCGCCATCACCGCATATCTGCCCTTGGTGCTCAGTTTCATCGGTTTCGTTCCGATCCGTCGGCGGCGCGTGAAAATCTGGACGATCGCGCGCGGAAAGCTTGAAAAACGCCCCGTCTGTTCGATATGAACGCTGGTCCGCGCATGGCCGGAGAGCGTTTCCGTACCTCCCTTCAGGTATGATACCTGACTAGACCAGTCAAGTATTTGCTCTCCCCGGGCGTCGCGGCCCGCGGTGAAAGGAGCAAACCCATGCCGGAAGTCATTTTCGCCGGACCCGAAGGACGCCTCGAAGGCCGGTATCAGCCCGGCAAGGACGCGAATGCGCCGGTCGCCATCGTGCTGCACCCGCATCCGCAGTTCGGCGGCACGATGAACAACAAGGTGGTCTACAACCTCTTCTACCTGTTTCAGCGGCGCGGCTTCTCGGTCCTGCGGTTCAACTTCCGTGGCGTGGGCCGCAGCCAGGGTGTGTTCGACAGCGGCGTGGGGGAGCTTTCGGACGCCGCCTCCGCGCTCGACTGGCTGCAGAGCTTCAACAAGAACGCCACGGAGACGTGGGTCGCGGGCTTCTCCTTCGGCGCGTGGATCGGCATGCAGCTCCTGATGCGCCGGCCGGAGATCAACGGCTTCATCTCCGTCGCGCCGCCCGCGAACATGTACGACTTCACCTTCCTCGCGCCCTGCCCGGCGTCGGGCCTGATCGTCAACGGGTCGGCCGACAAGATCGTGCCCCCGGGCGATATCAAGAAGCTCGCCGACAAGCTGAAGCTGCAGCGCGGCATCACGGTCGAGCACACGGTCATCGACGGCGCCAACCACTTCTTCGAGAAGCACATGGACGAGATGCTGGGAACGGTCGACGACTATCTCGACAGCCGCGGCGCCGGCGTCCGTCTTGCGGAAGCGTCCTGACGCTCCTCAACGGCGGGCGGTCATGACGTTGACGGCGTCTGGGTAGACCAGCCCGTTCCCGCGCACGTACGGCGCCATGGCGGCCTCGACAGCGGACACGAGCCGATCTCGTTCTCCCTCTGGCAGCGCCTGGAAAGCGCCCGCAATCGGCATCGCGCCAAGATGCAGGGGCACGAACTCCCGCGCGGACGGAACCCGGATGTCGAGGGTTTGCCGCACGATTTCCACGTCACGGAAGCCTGCCCTCGTGAGCGCTTGCGCGAGGTCGTCGGGACCGGGCGTCTCCCTCTGGCTTCGCTGCGTCCGGGCGGCATCGGCCGAGATGAAGCGCGCAACCGCTTCGCACAGCGCTGCCGTATATGGACTGTGTCCCTCCCAGATAGAAAGGGCGATGCGCCCCCCGGGCGCAAGGGCACGGCGCATCTCCGCCAAGGCAGCCGGCTTGTCGGGAAGATAATGGTATCCATGCTGCGAAATGACCGCATCGCAGCTTCCGGTCTCCAGCCCGGTGTCGCAGGCATCCGCCTCGATCCACGCAATGTCGAGGTCCGGCGCGAGGTCGCGCGCGATGGCCAACATAGGCGCGTTGATGTCGAGGCCAACGACCTTTCCCTGTGCCCCGACGGCGCGTTTTGCGAGGCGCGTCGTCACGCCGGTACCGCAGGCGACGTCGAGGACCTTTTCTCCGGGCGCCAGCGCCACGAGATCGAGGAGAGCGTGCGCCCATCTTTCGAACCACAGCGGCACCAGCACCTGCTCGTACGCCACCGCCGCGCCGCCGGCGAGCTGAAAGCCTTTCCGTTCGCTCATGCCGCCCCCTCCCGATTGCCGCCACGCACCGCACCTGTCGCCCAGGCAGGCGGGGCCTCAACGCCTGGCGCGCGTCA
>JAJLJT010000238.1:0-4715 GCA_033844555.1 Alphaproteobacteria bacterium
AACCGCGGCGGCCAGGGCGGCGGCCAGGGGCGGCGGCCCGCGCGCCGCGTCGCCTGACGGGCACACGCCCGCAGCACGATAAATCGCGGACGGGGCCCTTCGGGGCCCCGTCTTGCGTTTGCGCGCCTCAGTTGCGGGGGATGACGTCGACGGCCACCTCGAGCTGATGCCCGCCCGAGGCGACCACCACGCCTTCGACCGGGGCCACGTCGGCATAGTCGCGCCCGATGGCGAGCACGATATGGTCCTCGCCGCCCGCCGCCATGTCGTTGGTGGGGTCTAGCCCGATCCACCCGGCCTCCGGTCCGCACCACACCTCGACCCAGGCGTGGGTCGCGTCCGCGCCGACCAGGCGTGGCTGGCCCTCCGGCGGCTCGGTCCGCAGGTAGCCGCTGACATAGCGGGCGGGCAGTCCCAACCCGCGCAGGCCGTCGATCATGATGTGCGCGAAGTCCTGGCAGACGCCCGCGCGCTGGGCGAAGGCGTCTCCCGGCGGGCTCGTCACCTCGGTCGCGCCCGGGACATAGGCCATGTCCGCGTGGATCCGGCTCATCAGGTCGAGGGTCGCGGCCAGGATCCACCCGCCGTCCATGAAGGTGTCGCGCACATAGCCCGCGATGGCGGGCGTCAGCGGGACCGCGCGGCTGGGCATCAGGAAGTGCGCGGGCGCATCCGGCCCCCAGGCGCGGGATATCGCCGCCATGTCCCGCACCTCCTCCCACGGCGGCGTGTCGCCGATGGCGGGCAGGGGGCGGGCCGTCACCTCCACGGTCGCGGTTGTGGTCAGCACCAGTTCGCCGTGCGGCCGGTCGAGCGCGAGATGCACCATGCGGTTGCCGAAGAAGTCGCGCTCTTCCTTCAAGGCCGCCGCCGGCGCCGGCGCCACGTCGAGGCGTGCCGCGTGCACGGACTGCCCCGGACGGTCGGCGGGGAGCAGGCGCAGCACCTGCCGGCTCGACGGCACCGGCTGTGCGTAGGCGTAGCGGGTCGTCTGGCGCACGTCGTAGATCATCGCCCGTCGTCTCCCGCCGTCGCGGTGTCGGACTGATGAAAATAGTGCAGCATGATGGCGTCGGAGAGGTCGAGCAGGCCCTGCAGCAGGGTGGAGAAGGTGTCCGCTCCGATCTCCCGCGCCTCGACCGTGCGCAGGGTTGCCGAAAGCCTGAGCGCAAGCCGCGCGTCCCTGTCCGGAACCGCCCCCGGCGTCTGGCCCGGCAGGGCGGCCAGATGCTCCGCGATCCGTTCCGCCTGGAAGGCGACCGAGCGCGGGTTTTCGGGGTCGAGCAGGACGAGGTCGAGGACGGGCACGCGCTCCGCCAGCGCCACATAACGCACCCTGTAGGTCAATTGGCTGTCGGCAAGTTCCAGCAGCATGTCGAGGCCCGCCCGCGGCGCTTCGGGCGCAGCCAGAACACGCGCCAGCCGGCACATGGCGAGGCCCCGCTCGAGCCGCCGCCCGATCTCGAGGAAGCGCCAGCCGGTCAGCCGGTTCATGTTCTCCTGCACGAGGCCGGAGAGTGCGGCCACGATGCGCAGCGCCTGTGTCAGCCGCGCGCTGGTCCCGTCCGGCGGCGTTCCTTGTTGAAGCAGCCCGCCAAGATCGTCCAGCGCGCGCCAGGCATCGGGCGACAGGCGGTCGCGGATCGCGGCGGCGGTTGCCTGCGCCTGCACGACCTGCTGCGGCAGGGCGGCGGGTGCATCGCCGGACAGCAGGGCGTACGCCACGCCCGCGCCGGGCGTCCGGGGCGCGCCGGGAGCCAGCATGCCCCAGCCGGTCACGAGGTCGAGGAGCGTATCGAGCGCGTGCGCCTCATCGGCTGTCGGGTCGGCGCCCCGGCTCGCCACAACCCGGGCGATCCGGAGCCCCATGTCGATGCGCTCCAACGCCCGGCCGAGCCAGAAGAGATTGTCCGCCGCACGGCTGGGCAGCGCGCCGCGGCCCCGCCTCACCTCGACCGCCGGTGTCCGCGGCGGCGCGCCGGTCCGCTGCTGCCCGCGCGCCACCACCCAGACGTCGGCGGATGCGCCGCCGCGTTGCAGCGAGACGGCGCGCGTGTCGACGCCGGCGGAGAGCCGCGCGAAACCGCCCGGCAGCACCTGCCAGCCGTCCGGGGTCGCGACCGCGAAAAGACGCAGCACGAAGGGCCGCGGCACCATTGCCGCGCCGTCCCACATCGGCATTGTGGAGAGGGTGACCGGCTCCTGCCCGACGAGGTCGACGGGGCGGCGGGCGAGCGCCGCGTGGACCGCATCCCGTTCGGCCCGGCCGAGCGCCGTCGCGGGCTTCGCGCCGCCGTCCAGCACCCCCGGCAGCACCGCTCCGAAGGCGGGGGCGAGCACCATCCCGTCGAAGCGCGCCTCCACCTCCGCCCGTTCGGCGGGTTGACCGCACCACCAGGTCGCGACATTGGGCAATGCGAGGTCCGCGCCCATGAGGTGCCGCGCGATCGCGGGGAGGAAGGCCATCCAGGCGCGCGCCTCCACCGCGCCCGACCCCAGCGCGTTGACCAGGCCGACGCGTCCGGCCCGCGCCGCGCGGGCAAGCCCCGGCACGCCGAGGCGCGAGGCCGCGTTCAGCTCCAGCGGGTCGGCGAAATCGCCGTCGATCCGCCGCCAGATCACGTCGGCCCTGCGCAGGCCGCCGACGGTGCGGATGTGCACGTCGTCCTCCCGCACCGTCAGGTCGTCACCCTCGACCAGCAGGAGGCCGAGGCGGCGGGCAAGATAGGCATGCTCGAAATAGGTCTCGTTGAGCGGTCCGGGCGTCAGCAGACACAGCCGCCCGTCCTCTCCCCGGCGCAACGCCGCGAGACTGTCGCGGACCGTCTCGGCATAGTCCGCCAGCCGCGCGATCTCCATTGCCCGCAGCAGATCCGGGAAGCCGGCGGCGATCGACGCGCGGTTCTCCAGCGCATAGCCCAGGCCCGACGGCGCCTGCGTCCGGTCGCCCAGCACCCACCAGCGCCCGTCGGGTCCCCTCCCCAGGTCTACGGCGTAGATCCGCAGGTGCCTGCCGCCTGCCGGTGCCGCGCCCACCAGCGGGCGCAGGAAATCGGGGCTGCCCGCCGCCACCGCCGCAGGAACGAGGCCGGCGCGTACGAGGTCGCCGGGGCCGTAGAGGTCGGCCAGCACCCGCTCGATCAGGCCGGCGCGCTGCACGACGCCCGCGCGCAACGCCTCCCACTCCGCCTCTTCCAGGATCAGCGGCACGGGCGACAGCGGCCAGGGCCGCTCTCCGCTGCCCGTGTCGTCGTAGACGCGGTGAACGACGCCCGATTCGCGCAGATGGCGCTCGGCGGTATCGAAGCGGCGGCGCACCTCCGCCTCCGCCATGTCGCGCAGCGTCTCGCGCAGGGCCGCCCAGTGCGGCCGGACCGTACCCTCGGGGCCGAGCAGCTCGTCCCACACCCCCGGCAGCGCGCGGTAGCCCGACGCAAGCGGATCGGCGGCCGGGAAAAGCGGCACCTCGCCGCCGTTCCCGTCGCGTGCCCGGGGCCCGCTTGCGTCGCTCTGGCTCTGTCGCTGGGTCAAGGGCGGCGGGTCTCCCGGCATGGGGCGGAGGCGCGGCCAGCCTAGTGGCTGGCACGGCGGCTGGCTAGGCCGTCAACTCCAGAGCGTCAGCACCCGGCCCCCGGCGGCGGCCGCATCGTCCGGGTCGTGCGTCACGAGCAGGGTCGGCAACCCTTCGGCGCGCGCCCGCGCGAACACGGCCTCGCGGAACTGGTCCTTCAGCGTCGCGTCGAGCTTGGAGAAGGGCTCGTCCAGCAGCAGTGCGCGCGGACCCGACACCAGCACCCGCAGGAGCGACACCCGCGCCCGCTGGCCGCCCGACAGCGTCGCCGGGTCGCGGTCGGCGAAACCGGCGAGCCCCGCGCTCTCAAGCGCCTCCTCGACGATGGCGCGGCGCGCAGCGCGCCCCCTCACCGCGCGCGGGATGCCGAAGGCGATGTTGCCGCCGACCGACAGGTGCGGAAACAGCAGGTCGTCCTGGAAGAGGATGCCCAGATGGCGCGCCTCCGGCGGCAAGGTGGTCAGGTCCGCGTCTCCCAGCCGCACGCGGCCCGTAGCCGCGAACGCGGGCGCGAGCGTGCCGCACACCCAGGCGAGCAGCGTGGACTTGCCACATCCGCTCGGCCCCATCAGCGTGACGATCTCGCCCGGCTCCACCGTCAGGCTGAGCCGGTCGACGAGGCGCTGGTCCCCGAGCGCGACGGTCACGCCGTCGAGCACGAGCGGAGCGGGCGGGAGCGTTCGGTCCGTCATCAGCGCACCTGTAGCCCGCGCCGCGACCGGAATGCCAGCGCCGGAATGGCGGTGGCAAGCGCGAAGCCCGCGAACGGCAGCACCGCCTGCAGCAGCGCGAAGATCCCGATGAGCCGCCGGTCGGCGCTGGCGGCGAGAGCGACCGCCTCCGTCGTCACGGTCGGCACGCGGCCGGCGCCCGCGAACACCGTCGGCAGGTACTGCCCGACCGAGATCGCGAAGCCGACCGCGAAGGCGACCAGCAGCGGGCGCAGCAGCATCGGCAGCTTGACCCGCCAGAACGCGGCGCGTCCGCTGACCCCCAGGCACAGCGCCGTGCGCACATAGCGCGGGTCGTAGGCGCGGTAGGGGTCGGCCATGGCGAGGAAGGCATAGGGCAGCACGAAGACGAGGTGCGCCCACACGACCGCGCCCGCCGTCCCGTCGATCCCGATGCGCACGAAGAAGACCTG
>JAJLJT010000239.1:0-5733 GCA_033844555.1 Alphaproteobacteria bacterium
GTCTCGACGAGGTGCACCTCCAGCTTGTCGTGCGTGTCGCGCTTGTAGCCCTCGACGATCACGAGGTCCACGGGCGCGAGCCGCTCCAGCAGGGCCGCGAGCGCCGGTTCGTCCTCCCCGTCCCGCACCTCGTGCATCAGCGCCCAGCGCGCGGCCGAGGCCACCAGCACCTCCTTCGCGCCCGCCTGCCGGTGCCGCCAGCTGTCCTTGCCCTCCTGGTCGACGTCGAAGGCGTGGTGGGCGTGCTTGATGGTGGAAACCGTGAAGCCGCGGCCGACGATCTCCGTCACCAGCCGCTCGACGAGCGTGGTCTTGCCGTTGTTCTTCCAGCCCGTGATTCCGAAAATCCGCATGTCCGCCGCCTCTTCATCCCGTTCGGCCGCAACCCTAGTCCGCGACGGCGATCCGGTCGAGAAGCCGTTCGGCCTCCGCCAGGTCGTCGGGACGGTTGGCGTTGAAGAAGGGATCGACCGGCGCGGCCGCGAAGGCAACCTCGGCCAGCGGATAGCGCGCGGTGAAGAGGTCGACCTTGCGTACCTCCTCCTCCCGCATCGCGCGGGCGAGGTCGTCGGCGAGATCCACCGGCCAGAGACCGAACACGGGGTGGGTGCGCCCGTTGCTGGCCGCGCACGCAAGCCGCGCACCCGCCCGCTCCATCTCCGCCGCCATGCGCGCCACCAGGTCGTGGGGCAGAAAGGGCGTGTCGGTCGCGAAACTTGCGACGTGGGTCGCCTCCGGCACGTTCGCGCGCGCCCATTCGAGCCCCGTGAGAATGCCCGCGAGCGGCCCTGCGAACCCCTCCACCACGTCCTCCGCGACCGGCAGGCCGAAGCGCGCGAACCGCTCCGCCGGCCCGTTCGCGTTCAAGACCAGCGCGCGCACCTGGGGCCGGGCCCGGCCGATCACATGCTCGAGAATGCTCTTGCCGCCGATCTCCTTCAGCGGCTTGTCGCCCCCGCCCATGCGGCGCGCGAGTCCCCCCGCCAGCAGCACGCCGACAACATCGCGGACAGGCTCAATCGGCATCGGCGTGGCTCGCCTTGCGGGCGTGGCGGCGATCCTCGTCCTCGACGCGGCCGAGGTCGGCGTCGAACACGATCCGGTCGAGGCCGGAGAGCGCGAGGAACCGCTTGCCCTTCATCCGCCCGATCAGCGTCAGGTTCGCCTGCCGCGCCAGTTCAACACCCCAGGCGGTAAAGCCGGACCGGGAGACGAGTACGGGGATCCCCATCTGCACCGTCTTGATGACCATTTCGGAGGTCAGCCGCCCGGTCGTGTAGAAGATCTTGTCCGCCGCGGGCACCTTGTTCATGTGCATGTAGCCCGCGATCTTGTCGACGGCGTTGTGGCGGCCGACGTCCTCCATGTAGACCAGCGGCCGGTCCTCCTGGCAGAGCACGCAGCCGTGGATCGCGCCCGCCTCGAGATAGAGGCTCGGGCTCGTGTTGATCTTCTTCGACAACGCGTAGAGCCAGGACGTGCGGACCGCCGCATCCGGCGCGAGCTTCGCTTGCCCGAACGTCTCCATGATGTCGCCGAAGACCGTGCCCTGCGCGCACCCGCTGGTCCTGATCTTCTTCTTGAGCTTTTCCTCGTAATTCGTTTCGCGCGCTGTGCGAACGACCACGACGTCGAGGTCCTCGTCATGGTCGATGGCGACGATCTCGTCGTCGGCGCGCAGCATGTTCTGATTCAGCAGGAAGCCGACCGCCAGCATCTCCGGATGGTCGCCGATGGTCATCGACGTCACCACTTCCTGCCGGTTCAGGAAGATGGTGAGCGGCCGCTCCATCACCACGCGGGAGGCGACGGGCTTGCCATCCTGGTCGAGGCCTTCGACAGCCTGCGTCAGGCGCGGATCGTGCGGATCGGGGCGGATGTGAAACTCGTCCATGGGGGGTGAGTATGGGTCGGCCCGTCCCGCGCGGCAAGGCGCGGGGCGCGCCGGAAATCCCCCGCCTATTCCGCGGCCTCCGCCTCCGCCTTCTCCACCCGCGCGGCAGCATATTTGAACTCCGGGATCTTGCCGTCGGGATCGAGCTGCGGGTTGGTCAGCATGTTCGCCGCCGCCTCCACATAGGCGAAGGGGATGAACACCATGTCGTGCTGCAACGCCTCGTCGGCGCGCGCCTGCAAGGTGATGGAACCGCGCCGCGTCGTCACCCGCACCATGTCGCCCGCCGCGATGCCCAGACGGCGCAACGCGAAGGGATGAAGCGAAGCCGTCGGTGCGGGCTCCAGCGCGTCGAGCACGCCCGCCCGCCGCGTCATCGCGCCCGTGTGCCAGTGTTCGAGCTGCCGCCCCGTCGTCAGCACCATCGGATACTCGGCATCAGGGCTTTCCGCCGGCGCGACCCCCGTGGCGGGCACGAGGCGCGCGCGCCCGTCCGCCGTCGGGAACCGGTCGGAGAAGACGACCGCCTGTCCCGGATCCTCCGGCGAGAGCGAGGGATAGGTGACCGCGCCTTCCCGCTCCAGCCGTTCCCAGGTGATGTTGTCGAGCGAGGCCATCCCCTGCGCCATTTCCGCGAAGACCTCGCGCGGGTGGGCGTAGTCCCAATCGAGGCCCAGCCTGCGCGCGATCTCCACCGTGATCCACCAGTCGGGCTTCGCCTCGCCCGGTGCGGCGACTGCCTTGCGGCCCAACTGGACCTGCCGGTTGGTGTTGGTGACGGTGCCGTCCTTCTCGGGCCACGCGGTTGCGGGAAGTACCACGTCCGCCATCATCGCCGTCTCGGTCAGGAAGATGTCCTGCACCACGAGATGTTCGAGGCCCGCCAGCGCCTCGCGCGCGTGGGCGGCATCCGGGTCCGACATGGCCGGATTCTCGCCCATGACGTACATGCCGCGGATGTCGCCGCGCGCGATCGCGTCGACGATCTCCACGACCGTCAGGCCCGGCTGCGGGTCGATCTCCGCGCCCCACAGCGCGCCGAACTTCTCCCGCGCCTCGGCCAGCGAGACCTTGGCGTAGTCCGGCAGCACCATCGGGATCAGGCCCGCGTCGGAGGCGCCCTGCACATTATTCTGCCCGCGCAAGGGGTGCAGCCCCGTGCCCGGACGGCCCGACTGGCCGCACATCAGCGCCAGCGAGATCAGGCAACGCGCATTGTCCGTCCCGTGCGTGTGCTGCGAGACGCCCATGCCCCAGAAGATCATCGCCCGCTCGGCCGTGCCGTAGACGCGGGCGACTTCGCGCAGCGTCGCCGCGTCGATGCCGCAGACCTCCGCCATCTTCTCCGGCGCATAGTCGGCAAGGTGCGCCTTCAGCGCCTCGAACCCGTCGGTGTGCGCCTGCAGGTACTGGGTGTCGTAGAGCCCCTGCTCCACGATCGCGTGCATGATCGCGTTCAGCATGGCGACGTCGGTGCCGGGCCGGAACTGCAGCATGTGCGTGGCGAAGCGCTTCAGCCCCATGCCGCGCGGGTCCATGACGATCAGCTTCGCGCCGTTCTTCACAGCCTGCTTGAAGTATGTGGCGGCAACTGGATGATTTTCAGTCGGATTTGCCCCGATCACGACGATCACGTCGGATTTCAGGCACTCGTTGAACGTGGCCGTCACCGCGCCCGATCCGATCCCCTCCATGAGGGCCGCGACCGAGGATGCGTGGCAGAGCCGGGTGCAATGGTCGACATTGTTGTGCCCGAAGCCCGTGCGGATCAGCTTCTGGAAGAGATAGGCCTCCTCGTTCGAGCATTTGGCCGAGCCGAAGCCCGCGACCGCCCGCCCGCCGTGGGCGTCCCGAAGCGCCGCAAGCCCGTCCGCGGCGGCGTCCAGCGCCTCCTCCCAGCTTGCCGGGCGGAAGTGCGTCCAGGGGTTGGCCGGATCGACGTTGAGGCCCTTGGGCGCGCCCTCCTTGCGGATCAGCGGCACGGTCAGCCGCTCCGGGCTGCTGACATAGTCGAAGCCGAAGCGGCCCTTCACGCACAACCGGTTTTCGTTCGCGGGACCGTCGCGGCCCTCGACCCATGCGATCTTTCCGTCGCGCAGCTTGTAGCTGATCTGGCAGCCCACGCCGCAATAGGGGCAGACGCTCGCCACCTCCGCATCCGCCACGCGGCCGCCGGTCTGGGTCGCCATGTCGACGATGGACGCGGGCATCAGCGCGCCCGTCGGGCACACCGCCACGCACTCCCCGCACGCCACGCAGGTCGACCGGCCCATCGGGTCGTCGAAGTCGAAGACGATCAGCGCGTCGGGCCCGCGATAGGCAATGCCGATGACGTCGTTCACCTGCACCTCGCGGCAGGCGCGGACGCACAGATTGCACTGGATGCAGGCGTCGAGATTGACCGCCATCGCCGGGTGCGAGGTGTCGGGCGCGGGGGCGCGCTCGTCGTCCCAGGCGCGCGGAAAGCGGGAGGAGGAAATCCCCTGCGCGTCCGCCCAGCGCCAGAAGCTTGCCTCGGTATCGTGCGCCACTTCCTGCGGCGGCTGGTCGGCCACCAGAAGCTCCATGACCATGGCGCGCGCCTTCACGGCCCGGTCGCTCTGCGTCTTCACGACCATGCCGTCGGCGGGCTCGCGCAGGCAGGAGGCGGCGAGCACCCGCTCCCCCTCCACCTCAACCATGCAGGCGCGGCAATTGCCGTCGGCGCGGTAGCCGGGCGCGGGCCGCCAGCACAGGTGCGGGATCGTCGTGCCCTCCCGCTCGGCGACCTGCCAGATGGTCTCGCCGGGCCGGGCCTCGACGTCGCGCCCGTCGAGGGTGAAACGGATGGGGCCGCCGCTCATGTCACCTCCTCCCGGAAGAAACGCAGGACGGAGCGGATGGGGTTCGGCGCCGCCTGCCCCAGCCCGCAGATGGAGGCGTCCGCCATCGCCGCGCACAATTCCTCCAGCAGGCCCGCGTCCCAGCGCTCGCGTTCCATCAGCCTGACCGCCTTCTCGCAGCCGACGCGGCAGGGCGTGCATTGCCCGCAGCTTTCATCCTCGAAGAATTTCAACAGGTTGAGGGCCACTTCTCGCATGTCGTCCTTGTCCGACAGGATGACCACGGCGTGCGATCCGACGAAGCAGCCAAGGTCCGCCAGCCGCCCGCCGAAGTCGAGCGGCACGTCGTCCATCGCCGCCGGCAGGATGCCGCCTGACGCCCCGCCGGGAAGATAGGCCTTGAAGACGTGCCCCTCCTCCATGCCGCCCGCGCGCGCGATCAGGTCGCGCACGGTCACGCCCGCGGGTGCGACGATCACGCCCGGTTCCCGCACCCGGCCCGACAGCGACCAGGAACGGAAGCCCTTCGACCCGTTCATGCCCTGGCCCGCGAACCAGTTGGCCCCCTTCTCCACGATGTCGCGGATCCAGAACAGCGTCTCGACATTGTGGTTCAGCGTCGGCCGCCCGAAGAGTCCCACCTCCGCGATGTAGGGCGGCTTGTGGCGCGGCAGTCCGCGCTTGCCCTCGATCGATTCGAGCATCGCGCTCTCCTCGCCGCAGATGTAGGCGCCCGCCCCGCGCCGCACCTCGACGAAGCCTGGCGCGGCCAGTCCTGCCGCCTCCAGCGCCGCGATCTCGCGCGCCAGGATCGCCAGCACGGCGGGGTATTCGTCGCGCATGTAGATGTAGACCCGTTCCGCCGCGACCGCGTGCGCGGCGATCAGCATGCCCTCGAGGAAACGATGCGGATCGCGCTCCAGCCAATGGCGGTCCTTGAAGGTGCCGGGTTCGCCCTCGTCGCCATTGACCGTCATCAGGCGCGGGCCGTCGAAGCCGCGCACGATCTGCCATTTC
>JAJLJT010000240.1:0-5181 GCA_033844555.1 Alphaproteobacteria bacterium
GCCGCGATGTGGTCGCGCCAGCGCGCGGCGGCGGAAGCGCGTGCCGTCCTCGCCGAGGCGGGGGAGGGGAGCCGCGCACGCCCGCCTGCCCTCGACGAGCCAACCTGACCCCGGCGGGTGCCGTGGCGTGCGGCGGCCGCCCGCCGCTTGCATCCGGCCGCGCCCCATGCGAAAGCGATCCTTGCCATGGATGTGTTGAAAGCCATCGTCTTCCCGCTCGACCGCGAGGGGCCGCGCTTCGTCGGCATCTTCGCCGTCATCGCGCTCGCGCTCTTCTTCGTGTGGGAGGGGCTCGGCCTTATCGGCCTCGTGCTCACCGTCTGGTGCTATTACTTTTTCCGCGATCCGGTGCGCATCGTGCCGCAGGGCGAGGGGCTGGTCGTCTCGCCCGCCGACGGCAAGGTGTCGCTGATCGTGCCCGCCGTTCCGCCGGCGGAGCTTGGCCTGGGCGACGCGCCGCGCACCCGCGTCTCGGTCTTCATGAACGTCTTCAACTGCCATGTGAACCGCGTCCCCTGCGCGGGCGAGGTGGGCGCCATCGTCTACACGCCCGGCAAGTTCCTGAACGCCGAACTCGACAAGGCGTCGGAGTTCAACGAGCGCAATGCGCTCGCGCTGCACCTGCCGGACGGGAAGAGCCTGGCCGTGGTTCAGATCGCGGGCCTCGTCGCGCGGCGCATCCGTTGCGACGCGCGCACCGGCGACCGGGTCGGGACCGGCGACCGCTTCGGCATCATCCGTTTCGGCAGCCGCCTCGACGTGTACCTGCCCGAGGGGGTGGAGCCGCTGGTCGCCGTCGGCCAGACGGCGGTCGCGGGCGAGACCGTGATCGCCGACCTGACGGGCGCGCAAGCGCCGCGCGCAGGACTCTCGAAATGACGGGCCTCTCGAAATGACCGGCCTCGGCGGGCCACGTCTGCGCGGGCGGCTGTCGCTGCGCTCGCTCGCGCCCAACATCCTGACCGTGCTCGGCCTGGCGGCGGGCCTGTCCTCCATCCGCCTCGGCCACGAGGGCCGGTTCGAGGCGGCGGCCACCATGATCGTGCTGGCCGCGATCTTCGACGGTCTCGACGGGCGCGTCGCGCGCTGGCTCAAGGGGACCAGCAAGTTCGGCGCGGAACTCGACAGCCTCGCCGATTTCGTGAGCTTCGGCGTGGCCCCCGGCGTCGTCATCTACGCCTGGACGCTGGGCGACCTGGGCGGGATCGGCTGGATCGTCGCGCTCGGCTATGCGATCTGCTGCGCGCTGCGCCTTGCCCGCTTCAACGTGATGAGCGCGGAGGGCACCAAGCCGCCGTGGGCCAACGACTTCTTCGTCGGCGTGCCGGCGCCGGCCGGGGCAGGGCTCGCGCTTCTGCCCATGTTCCTTGCGCACTTCGGGCTGGACTGGATCACCGGCGCACCGGCGCTGATCGCCGTCTACATGGGCGGCGTCGCGGCCTTGATGGTCAGCCGCGTCCCCACCTGGTCGTTCAAGCGCATGGCCTTTCCGCGCGACCAGGCCGTGCTGATTCTCCTCGTGGTCGGCTTGTTCGGCGCGGTCCTCGTCATCTATCCCTGGGCCACGCTGTCCATGCTCGGCATCGCCTATCTCGTCAGCATCCCCTTGAGCTGGCGGGCCTTTCGGGACCGCTGGCACACCACGCCGCCGGAGCCGCCCACCGACCTGCGCTAGTCTGTCCTGCCTCGCCGCAGCGTTTGCACGCGATGGCCGCGCGTCGTAACCTTCATTGTGACAAGGATGACATGAGCGCTCGCGCGCCGCGGCCCGGGGAGGGCGGGACGCGCGGGCCGGGACAGGGTTGAACCGGTGGATCGCACGGACGCGACCCCGCGGGATGCTGCCGGCGGCAGCGTCGCGGCGGATGTGCCGTATCGAAAGGACAAGGGTCGCGGCAATGGCCGCCGCGGGCGGTGGGCGCATGTGTTCGCCGCGCTCGACCTCGGCACCAACAATTGCCGGCTGCTCGTCGCCCGGCCGGAGGGCGAGACGTTCCGCGTCATCGACGCCTTCTCGCGCATCGTGCGGCTGGGGGAGGGGCTGGCCGCGACGGGGCAGCTTTCCGAAGCGGCGATGGACAGGGCGTTCGAGGCGCTCGCCATCTGCGCGGAGAAGATGGCCCGCCAGGGCGTGACCCGCGGGCGGGCCATCGCGACGGAGGCCTGCCGCCTGGCGGGAAACGGCGCGGATTTCGCGGACCGGGTGCGGCGCGAGATCGGGCTCGAACTGGACATCATCACCAATGCCGAGGAGGCGCGCCTCGCCGTTACCGGCTGCGCGGCGCTGCTCGACCGGTCGTGCGAGCGGGCGCTGGTCTTCGACATCGGCGGCGGTTCGACGGAACTGATCTGGCTCGATCTCGCCGGGCGGCGGACGCCCGATGGCCGCGAGCCGCGCCACTGGCAGCCGCACATCATCGACTGGGTGTCGCTGCCCTGCGGCGTCGTCACCCTGTCGGAACAGTTCGGTGGCATCGACGTCGCCCCATCCGGCTACGAGCGGATGGTCGATCACGTCCGTGGTCTGCTGGAGCCGTTCCGCCTGCGCTGTAGGGAGATCGAAGGGGGCGAGGGCAGGCGCATGCACCTGCTCGGCACGTCCGGCACCGTGACGACGCTTGCCGGCATGCACCTTCGCCTGCCGCGCTACCAGCGTCACCGGGTGGATGGCCTCTGGATGACGGAGGAGGACATCGCCCGCGTCACCGGGCGCCTGGTGGGATTGCCCCCCGGGCTGCGCATCGCCGAGCCTTGCATCGGTGAGGATCGTGCCGATCTTGTGATCGCGGGTTGCGCGATCCTCGATGCGCTGCGAGAAGCATGGCCCGCGCCGCGCCTGCGCGTGGCCGACCGTGGCCTGCGCGAGGGCATGTTGCATGCCCTGATGCGCAAGGCCGACCGGGAGGCGGGACGGCGGAGGTCCCGGCGCGGGCGGTCGCGCAGGCGGGGCAAGGGCGGCGCGCCCGCGGCGCCGAAGGCATAGGCCGAAAAGCCGCCGGGTTTCGGGGCATCGGCAGGACAGACAGGACGCGATCATGGCCAAGGCGCCGGACAGCCGCCCGCTCAAGGTGCGGGTGAAGACCGCGCGGAAGCGCTCGAACTCCTCGACGCGCTGGCTGCAGCGGCAATTGAACGATCCATACGTCCAGGCGGCGCAGCGCGCGGGCCTGCGCTCGCGCGCGGCCTTCAAGCTGATGGAGATCGACGACAAGTACCGCATCCTGAAGCCTGGCCAGGTCGTCGTCGACCTCGGCGCGGCGCCCGGAGGCTGGCTTCAGGTCGCGGTGGAGCGGGTGAAGGCGCTCGAAGGCCGGGGCCGCGTCGTCGGCATCGACCTTCTGGAGATCGAGCCCGTGCCCGGCGCCGACGCCATCGTCTTCGACTTCATGGCCGAGGGGGCGGAGGAGAAGCTGAAGGAGATGATGGGTGGGCCAGCCGACGTTGTGCTCTCCGACATGGCGGCGTCCGCGACCGGGCACCGCCAGACCGATCATCTGCGCATCATGGCGCTGTGCGAGGCGGCGCACGCCTTCGCGGCCGACGTGCTGCGTCCCGGCGGGGCGTTTCTCGCCAAGGTCTTGAAGGGCGGGACGGAGAACGAATTGCTCGCCCGGCTCAAGCGCGATTTCGCCGTCGTGCGCCATGTGAAGCCCGCCGCATCGCGCAAGGATTCGGCCGAGGCCTACGTGCTCGCCACCGGCTTTCGCGGGGGCGCTGGCAGCGATGCGGAGGACGCGGGCGAAGGACGCTAGGAATCTCCCGCAAGGGGTGTTAGTAGGCACCGCCAACATCCGACACCGGCACCCGTGCCGCCCGCGCCCCTCCGGGGACCGCGGACCCATCCGGAGATTGGCCCATGCGCGAAGCCCTCACCTTCGATGACGTCCTGCTCGTTCCCGCGGCGTCCGACATCCTGCCGACCAAGGTCGACACGCGCACCCGCGTGACGCAGACCATCGAGCTTGGCATCCCGCTCATCTCGTCCGCCATGGACACGGTGACCGAGGCGCCCATGGCCATCGCCATGGCGCAGGCCGGCGGGATCGGCGTGCTCCACCGCAACCTCACCATCGAGGAGCAGGCAGCCCAGGTCCGCCAGGTCAAGCGGTTCGAGAGCGGCATGGTCGTCAACCCCATCACCATCGGCCCGGACGAACCTCTGGCCCACGCCCTCGCCCTGATGGACCGTCACGGCATCTCCGGAATCCCGGTCGTGGAGCCGGGCACGGAAAAGCTCGTCGGCATCCTCACCAACCGCGATGTGCGTTTCGCCTCCAACCCGCAGCAGCCCGTGCGCGAGCTGATGACGAAGGAGCGGCTGATCACCATCTCCGGCGACGTCAACATGGAGGAGGCCAAGCGCCTCCTGCACGCCAACCGGATCGAGAAGCTGCTGGTCGTCGACGACGCCTACCGCTGCGTCGGCCTCGTGACCGTGAAGGATATCGAGAAGGCGCGCCTCTATCCGAACGCCAGCAAGGACGCGCAGGGCCGCCTGCGGGTCGCCGCCGCGACCAGCGTGGGCGACGAGGGCGTGGCGCGGACCGAGGCGCTGATCGACGCGGGCGTCGACCTCGTCGTCGTCGATACCGCGCACGGACATTCCATGCGCGTGCTGGAGACGGTGCAGCGGGTCAAGAAGCTCTCCAACGCCGTGCAGGTCGCGGCCGGCAACGTCGCCACCGCCGACGGCGCGAGGGCGCTGATCGACGCGGGCGCGGACGCGGTCAAGGTCGGCATCGGCCCGGGCTCGATCTGCACCACCCGCGTCGTCGCGGGCGTCGGCGTGCCGCAACTCACCGCCATCATGGACGCGGTTTCCGTCGCGCGCGACGCCAACATCCCCGTCATCGCCGACGGCGGCATCAAGTTCTCCGGCGACCTTGCCAAGGCCATCGCGGCGGGCGCCCATTGCGCCATGGTCGGCTCTCTCCTCGCAGGCACCGACGAGGCGCCGGGCGAGGTCATTCTCTACCAGGGCCGGTCCTACAAGTCCTATCGCGGCATGGGGTCTGTCGGCGCGATGGCGCGCGGCTCGGCCGACCGCTATTTCCAGGCGGAGGTGAAGGACACGCTCAAGCTCGTGCCCGAGGGGATCGAGGGGCGCGTGCCCTACAAGGGCCCGGCGGGCGGCGTGTTGCATCAGCTTGTCGGCGGCCTGCGCGCCGCGATGGGCTACAC
>JAJLJT010000241.1:0-3977 GCA_033844555.1 Alphaproteobacteria bacterium
TTAAGGGTGGAGACGGCAAGTACGACCCCGCGGTCGTTCTCGACCTCGACTACTGGGTGTTCATGCCGAAACGGTAGGGCGGCCTTGCGGGCGATAGCGTCTGGAATGTGGCGCAGCGGGATGCTAGAGCGTCCGCATTGACGCGCCGCCCGCCGGCGCTATGGTTCCATCGGGTTGAGCGGACCCCCTCTGCGGCGCATGCCGTCCCCGGGGTCCGGGGCAAAGGGTGAGGCAAGGCATGGCCAACGCGAAGACCGGGACGGACCGGCCGCTTTCTCCGCATCTCCAGATCTACCGGCCGCAACTCTCGTCGATGCCGTCGATCACGCACCGGATCACGGGCGTTGCGAACGCGGTGGGGCTGATCCTGCTGACCTGGTGGCTGGTGGCGATGGCGACGGGCGCGGGCGCGTTCGACGCCGTGCAATGGTTCCTCGACAGCATCCTCGGCCGCATCATGCTGTTCGGCTGGACGTGGGCGCTCTGCTACCACTTCCTCAACGGCATCCGGCACCTCGTCTGGGACGCGGGGCACGGCTTCGAGGTCGAGACGATGGAGCGGTCGGCGAAGATGGTGATCGGCGGCTCGGTGGTCCTGACCCTGCTGGTCTGGATCGTCGTGGCGATCGTCTGAGGGGAGAGGGCAGGATCATGGCAGACTTCCGCACGCCGCTCGGCCGCGTCTACGGCCTTGGCTCCGCCAAGGACGGCACCGGCCACTTCATCCGCCAGCGCGTTTCCGCCGTGGCGATGGCCGTGCTGGCCATCTGGTTCGTCGTCGCGATGATCGGGCTTGCCGGCGCCGGCCATGCCGAGGCGACGGCGTGGCTCGCCCGCCCGGTCAACGCGATCCCGATGCTGCTCCTGGTGATTGCGGCGTTTTATCACGCCCGTCTCGGCCTCCAGGTCGTCATCGAGGACTATGTTCATGGCGAGGCGGCGAAGATGTCGCTGCTGATGCTCGTGACGTTCGCCACCTTCGGGCTGGGCGTCGCGTGCGTTTTCTCGATTCTGAAAGTCGCCCTCGGGGCGTAAGGGGTAGTGAGCATGGCGAGCGGGAACGGTAAGTCCGCCTACAAGGTGATCGATCATTCCTTCGACGTCGTCGTGGTCGGCGCGGGCGGCGCGGGCCTGCGGGCGACCGTCGGCTGCGTCGAGGCCGGGCTCAAGACGGCCTGCGTGACCAAGGTGTTCCCGACGCGCTCGCACACGGTTGCGGCGCAGGGCGGCATCGCGGCGTCTCTCGGCAACATGGGGCCGGACGACTGGCGCTGGCACATGTACGACACGGTCAAGGGCTCCGACTGGCTCGGCGACCAGGACGCGATCGAGTATCTGTGCCGCGAGGCGCCCAAGGCCGTCTACGAACTCGACCATTACGGCGTGCCGTTCAGCCGGACCGAGGAGGGCAAGATCTACCAGCGCCCGTTCGGCGGCCACATGCAGAACTTCGGCGACGGCCCGCCGGTGCAGCGCACCTGCGCCGCTGCCGACCGCACCGGCCACGCCATCCTGCACACGCTCTACGGCGCGGCGCTGAAGCACAATGCCGAGTTCTTCGTCGAGTACTTCGCCCTCGACCTCCTCATGGAGGACGGGGCCTGCCGGGGCATCCTCGCCTGGAACCTCGACGACGGCACGATCCACCGCTTCAACGCCAAGATGACGATCCTGGCGACCGGCGGCTACGGGCGGGCCTATTTCTCCTGCACCTCGGCGCACACCTGCACGGGCGACGGCAACGCGATGGTGCTGCGCGCCGGCCTGCCGCTGCAGGACATGGAGTTCGTGCAGTTCCACCCGACCGGCATCTATGGTGCGGGCTGCCTCATCACCGAGGGGGTGCGCGGCGAGGGCGGCTATCTGGTGAATTCCGAGGGCGAGCGGTTCATGGAGCGGTATGCCCCCTCCGCCAAGGACCTCGCCTCGCGCGATGTCGTCTCGCGGTCCATGACCATCGAGATCCGCGAGGGGCGCGGCGTCGGCAAGGGCAAGGACCACATCTACCTGCACCTCGACCACCTCGACCCGGCGGTCATCCACCAGCGCCTGCCGGGCATCGCGGAATCGGCGCGCATCTTCGCCGGCGTCGACGTGACGAAGGAGCCGATCCCCGTGCTCCCGACCGTCCACTACAACATGGGCGGCATTCCGACGAACCATCTGGGCGAGGTCGTGACGCTCAAGGACGGTAACCCCGACGCGATCGTTCCGGGCCTGATGGCGGCGGGCGAGGCGGCGTGCGCGTCCGTCCACGGCGCGAACCGGCTCGGCTCCAACTCGCTGATCGA
This sequence comes from Alphaproteobacteria bacterium, assembly GCA_033844555.1. Lineage (GTDB taxonomy): Bacteria > Pseudomonadota > Alphaproteobacteria > Futianiales > Futianiaceae > Futiania. Next base: position 2,292 of record JAJLJT010000241.1, read on the forward strand.
CCTCGTGGTGTTCGGCCGGGCGGCTGCCTTGCGCGCGGCCGAGATCATCACGCCGGGCGGCGCGGTCCCGAAGGCGCCGGAGAGCGAGACGGAGAAGGCGCTCGCCCGCCTCGACCGGTTCCGCAACGCGAAGGGCGGCACGCCGACCGCGCAGCTTCGCGAGAAGATGCAGCGCGTGATGCAGGACAATTGCGCGGTCTTCCGTACCGGCGACGTCCTGGAGGAGGGCGTGAAGCTCATTCAGGAGGTGTGGGACGGTACGCCCGACATCGCGGTTACCGACCGCTCGATGATCTGGAACTCCGACCTCGTCGAGACGCTGGAGTTCGACAACCTCATCCAGCAGGCGGTCGTGACCATGAACTCCGCCGCGAACCGGACGGAGAGCCGCGGCGCCCACGCGCGGGAGGACTATCCCGATCGCGACGACGAGAGCTGGATGAAGCACACGCTCGCCTGGTTCACCGACGGCAAGGCGGAACTGGACTTCCGCCCGGTGCACGCGCACACGCTGTCGAACGAGATCGCCTATATCGCGCCCAAGGCGCGGGTCTACTGAGGGGGACGAACGGACAATGGTCCAGCTGACGCTTCCCAAGAACTCCCGGGTCAACGCCGACGGCAAGGTCTGGCCGAAGCCCGAGGGGGCGGCCAACACCCGCACCTACCGGGTCTATCGCTGGGACCCGGAAGGGGGCGAGAACCCGCGTGTCGACACCTATCACGTCGACCTCGACGATTGCGGGCCGATGGTCCTCGACGGGCTCATCTACATCAAGAACAAGATCGATCCGACGCTGACCTTCCGCCGGTCCTGCCGCGAGGGCATCTGCGGCTCCTGCGCGATGAACATCGACGGGACGAACACGCTCGCCTGCCTGAAGGGCATGGACGAGATCAAGGGCGACATCCGCATCTACCCGCTGCCGCACATGCCGGTGGTGAAGGATCTCGTGCCGGACCTGTCGAACTTCTACGCCCAGCACGCCTCCATCCAGCCCTGGCTCCAGACGAAGTCTCCGACGCCGGGCACCGAATGGCGGCAGAGCGAGGACGACCGCGCCAAGCTCGACGGCCTTTACGAGTGCATCCTGTGCGCCTGCTGCTCGACCTCGTGCCCGAGCTATTGGTGGAACGGCGACAAGTACCTCGGCCCGGCCGTGCTGCTCCAGGCCTACCGCTGGCTGATCGACAGCCGCGACGAGGCGACGGGCGAGCGGCTCGACAATCTCGAGGATCCGTTCCGCCTCTACCGCTGCCACACGATCATGAACTGCGCGAAGACCTGTCCGAAGGGCCTCAACCCGGCCAAGGCCATCGCGGAAATCAAGAAGATGATGGTGGAACGGCGCGTCTGACGCCCTCTGCCGATCTGCGTTCCGGCACCCCGGTCCCTTCGAGGGCCGGGGTGTTCGCGTTTCGGGGCGCCGATTCCGTTCTTTGGAATTATTCCAGATTAATGCTTGAAATTGCGAACCGATTGCAATAACTTCTCCCTCGAAGGAGAAAGCCCATGCGGATCGCAAAGACGGCAACCTATGGCACGATGCACCTCGCGGTGGCGGTGACGGTCGCCTATGCGGTGAGCGGAAGCTGGGCCGTGGCGCTCGGCATCGGCCTGCTGGAGCCTGTCGTGCAGACGGTCGCCTACACGCTGCACGAACGCTTCTGGGACCGCCGGACGCA
>JAJLJT010000242.1:0-1867 GCA_033844555.1 Alphaproteobacteria bacterium
CGAGATGGCGGTCAGCCACGGCGGCCTGACGGCGGCCGACAATCAGCGCATCACCGCCGCGACGGTCGGCATGGCGCTGGAGATCGGCGACAGGCTGCTGCGGGAGACGCCGCCGGACATTGCCGGCGCGGCCAGGTTCTCCGCCGATTTCCTGATTGGCGGCATCATGACCATGCAAAACCTGGCGCAGATGCCGCAGGCCGCACAGGCCTGATACCGGCCTTCACGGCACAAGGGCCTCGAGTCTCGCGACGGTGTCCGCCTCGGCGGGTGGCTTGTCCCACCGGATGCGGTGCACGCGCGGGAAGCGCATGGCCACGCCCGACTTGTGGCGCGCGGACCGCGCGACCCCTTCGAAGGCGATTTCCAGCACGAGACCGTGCGCAGGCTCACGCCGCACCTCGCGCACCGGGCCGTACCGTGCGACCGTGTTGTCGCGGACGAAGCGGTCCAGTTGCTTCAGTTCCGCGTCGGTGAAGCCGAAATAGGCCTTGCCGACCGGAACCAGGTCGCCTTCTGCCGTCCAGCAGCCGAAGGTGAAGTCGGAATAGAAGGACGACCGCTTTCCATGCCCGCGCTGCGCATACATCAGCACCGCGTCGACGAGGAAGGGATCGCGCTTCCACTTCCACCAGTAACCCTTGGGTCGTCCGGCGAGATAGGGCGCATCGCGCCGCTTCAGCATCACGCCCTCGATCACCGGGTGCGGCGGAGCGGAGCGTAGTGCGTCCAGTTCGGCCCATTCCGAAAAGGCCACAAGGGGCGAGAGGTCCGCGCGTCCCGGGCGCACCCTGTCGAACCAGGCTTCGAGCCGTGCACGCCGCGCCATGAACGGCAATTCGCGCAGATCCTCTCCGTCCTCGATCAGCAGATCGTAGAGCCGCAGGCCAACCGGGTACTCCCGCATCAGCTTCGCGCTTACGCTCTTGCGTCCGAGGCGCTGCTGCAGGTCGTTGAAAGGACGTGCCTCGCCGCCGTGCATGACCAGCAATTCGCCGTCGAGTGTCGCCTCGATGCCTGACAGCGCCCCGGCGAGGTCGGGGAAGGCGCCCGACAGATCCTCGCCCGTGCGGGAATAGAGGTTCAGCGTCCCCCTTTCCCCGGCGGCCTGCACCCGGATGCCGTCCCACTTCCACTCCGCGGCGACATCGGCGGGCGACAGGGCGGCCAGGTCGCCCTCGCCAACGGGATGAGACAGCATCAACGGGCGGAAGCCACCCGGCACGCGCGGGTCGGGCTTGGGCGTGCGCCCCTCCAGCCAGGCGAAGAGGCTGGCATAGGGTGGCGCGAGCGCATGCCAAAGCTCCTCGATCTCGGCAGCGTCGATGCCGCCCACCTGTGCCGCAGCCGTCTTGGCGAGCCGGGCCGACACCCCGACGCGCAGGCCGCCCGTCACCAGCTTCAGCAGCGCCCAGCGCCCGGTCGCGTCGAGTGTATCGAGCCAGCCCGCGAGCATCTCCGGCACCTGGTCGCGGCCCGCCGCCGCCAGCCCTTCCACCACCTCGGCAAGCTCCGGCGGACGGTTCGCCCCCGGCCGCGCGGGCCACATCAGCGCCGCCGTCTCCGCGAGATCGCCCACATAGTCGTAGGAGAGCCGGAACAGCACCGGGTCGGTGCGCGCCTCGATCAGTTTGCGGATCGCGCCTGCCTTCGCATGCCGGAACGAAAGATCGCCGGTCAGCGCCGCCAGCGCCCAGCCCCGGTCGGGGTCCGGCGCTGCACGCAGATACGCCTCGATCAGCGCGAGCTTGCCATTGCGGCCAGGCTGATAGGACAGGCTGTCGAGCAGATCTGCGAACCGCTGCATCAGGCGACGCTCCGCTCATCCATCGTCATTGTCCTCGCCGCGCCCGACGAGGGAAAGCGG
>JAJLJT010000243.1:0-11156 GCA_033844555.1 Alphaproteobacteria bacterium
CAGCGCGTCTCGGTGATGGCGAAGATCGCATCCTCGGACGCGATCACCACGTCGCAGGCCGCGACCATGCCGGCGCCGCCGCCGAAGCAGCCGCCGTGGACGAGCGCGATCGTGGGCTTGGACAGCTCGTTCAGCCTGCGCACCGCCTCCGTCGTGCCGCGCGAGATGGCGAGGTTTTCCTCCTGCGTGAGGTCCTGGTTCGCGCGCACCCAGCGCAGGTCGGCGCCGGCCTGGAAGTGCTTGCCCTCGCCGCGCAGCACCACGACGCGCACCTTCGGGTCGCTGGCGGCGGCCTCCACCGCGGCGGCGAGGCCCGCGATCATCCCGGTATTGTAGGCGTTGTGAACCTCGGGCCGCGACAGGCGGACGGTGGCGACGCCGCGTGCGTCGACGTCGGTGCGGACGGTGTCTTCGGTCATCCCTTCATCTCCCTTGTTTCCGGGGGCATGCGCCCTCAGGACGCGACGAGCAGCACGACGCCCGCGACCGTCACCAGGATGCCCGCAAGCAGCCAGGCGCCGAGCGCCCGGTCGGCGAGGATGACGCGGTTGAGCGCCAGCGTCACCAGCGGGTAGCAGGCGACCACGGGCGCCACCAGCTTGACCGGGCCCAGCGTCAGCGCGCTGTAGAGCGCGAGCAGCGCCCCGCCGTTGGCGAGACCCACCGCCACGAACCAGAGGTCCGCGCGCCGCCGCGGCAGGCGCGGGGGGACGCCCCGGCTGGCCGCGATGCCGAGGATCACGCACGCCGAGACGAGATAGGCGACCGTCGTGGCCGCGAACGGGTTGGGCCAGTCGATAAGGCCGAGCTTCACCATGGGCTGCGCCAGACCGCGCACGAGGGCGGCCGCGACCGGCAGGAGAAAGGCCCAGAGCGGCACGCCCGGCAGCGAGGTCTTGCGCCCGCCGAACAGCATCATCCCTCCCACGCAGACGGCGGTGAGCCCGGCGAGCTGGATGAGGGTCGGCCGTTCGCCCAGCAGCACGGCGGCGATGGCCACCGCGAAGGCGGGCGAGACATTGCCGAGCGCGCCCGTCAGGTTCGGCCCGATCCGCCGGTTCGCCGCGAAGGTCAGCAGCGTCACCGCCGCCGGGAAGATCAGTCCCGCCGCCACGAACAACAGCACGGCGTGGGTGTTCCAGTGCGCGAGGTCGACGGTCGCGGGCGCGATCAGCAGCAGGACGGCGGCGGTCGTCGGCACGCTCATCGACGCGCCCTGGATCGGCGTCATCTCGAACAGCCCGCGCCGCGTGAGCACGAGGCCGAGGCCGAAACAGAAGGCAGCGCAGAGGGAGAGCGCGAAGAGCAGCGGATCCATGCGCGCGAGCATATCCGCGCCCGGCCCCGCGTACAGCGCACGGGTGGCCCCGCAAAGCGGGAAGCACCCATGCGCGCACGGGCGCACAGGCGCGAAAGGGCATGTCCGGCCCTTGATGCGGGTCAAGGCGCGGAGGGGCCTTGCGGGCGAGCGTGTAGGCAAGTTCCGGAAAACGGAAAGGGAGCGGATGCCATGACCCCCTCAGACGAGAACGCGAAACCGGCGGCGGCGTCGGAGATCGTGGAGGTGTGCCGCGACATCGCGGACTGGAAGGTGGCGCGCATCCTCGACACAGGCGCGAGCGTCGCCGACCTCGAGGTGGCGGTGCATTATGCGCAAGGGGAAAGCGACGTGCTGGGCGCGGCGCGCGTGCCGCTGGAGGGCCGTGCGGCGGCGGTCTACGAGATCCTCGTGGCGGACGAGGACGTCTGGGGCGAGGACGGGGGCTGAGGGCCGCCTGAACCTGATGGCTCAGCGGCCGAGCCGGGCGCGCAGGGCCGGGATCAGCGCGAAGACGACCTGGCCCGCGAGACCGATGCGGGCGGGAAGCCCGGCATAGACCGAGAGATGCTCGGCCAGCGTACGTCCGAAGAGCCAGAGCGACAGCGCAGCCTCCAGCGCCATGAGAACCGCGAAGGCGAGCCCGCCCATGGCAAGGCGCGGCGCAGCGCGCGGCGGGACGGCGAAACGGCGCACCGCGAACCCCGCGGCGGCCCATGAGATCGCGAGCATGACCGGCACCTCCGCCGCGACCGCGCCCGTCTCGCCCAGCGCGGGGGCGAGCACCAGCACGCGGACGACGCCCATGACGAAACCCGCCGCGAAGACGAGCGCGACATAGAGAAGGCCCGCGCCGATCCAGCGGGCGGGTGCGGCGGCGTTCGTCATGGCGGGGAAAGCTCCCCCGCCCGGCGCACCAGCGCCGATGCGCCGGTCGCCGCGTCCGCGATCCCGGCCCACGGGTCGTCCTTGGCGCCCAGCCTGCGGAAGATGTTGGCGATCGTGTACTTCTGCGGCGTCATGTCCGGCGACAACGCCTCGTCCCAGTCGAGCGGGGTTGCAATGGGTGCGTGCGCACGGGCACGAACGCCATAGGGCGCGACCGAGGTCTGGCCGTAGGCGTTGCGCGCGATGTCGAGATAGACGCGGCCGCCGCGGTCCTTCTTGCGCTGGGCGTTGGTCAGCGTCTCGGGATGGCGGGCGGCCAGAACCTCGCACATGCGGCGCGCGGCCTCGCGGACCGTGTCGAAATCCTCCGCCCGGTCGAGCGGGACGACCACGTGCAGCCCGCGCGAGCCCGTGGTCTGCACGAAGGGCGCGGCGTCCATCTCCTCCAGCATGCCGCGCAGCCAGCGCGCCGCGTCCTGTACCTTCGCAAAGTCGCCGTCGGAGGGGTCGAGGTCGAAGACCAGCCGGTCGGGCCGGTCGATCCGGTCCACGCGCGACAGGCCGAGGTGCGGCGTGATCATGCCCTGGTTCGCGAGGTAGACGAGGGTCGCCGCCTCCTCGATCAGCACATGGGTGACCGTGCCGTCCTCCTTCTCCAGTTCCGCCCGGTCGATCCAGCCGGGGAAATGATCGGGCGTGTGCTTCTGGAAGAAACCGTCCTCGCCGATGCCGTCCGGGTAGCGCTCCATCGACAGCGGGCGGCCGCGGTAGTGGGGAAGGGCCACCTCCGCGATGCGGGCGTAATAGTCGCCAAGGTCGCGCTTGGTGATGCCGTCTGCGGGGAAGAGCACCTTGTCCGGGTGGCTGAGGGCGACCTCGCGCCCGCCGGCCACGATGACGCAGCCCTCGTCATCGTTTTCCATGTCAGCCGTCCCCTTCCTCGCGTGCGATCTCGTCGCGCGTGCGGCCGCTCAGCACCGAGCGCGGCTCGGTCGAGACCGGGTTGCGGCGCGCGTCGGCTTCCGCGTCGTCCATCTTCACGAGCAGCCAGCGCGCGTCCTCCCCCTCGCCGGTGCGCTGCAGCGCGTAGCCGCCGGTCAGCTTCTTCCCCTTCAGCCAGACGAGGAAATGGCCGTTTGCAATGGCGCGCGCGGCGGGCACGATCTTGCCGTCCTTTTCCGTGATGTTCTCGTAAGGCCCCTTGTCCCAGACGAGCACCGTGCCCGCGCCGTATTCGCCCGCGGGGATCACGCCCTCGAAATCGGCGTAGGCGAGGGGATGGTCCTCGGTCGGGATGGCGAGGCGCTTCTCGCGCGGGTCGGTGGAGGGACCCTTGGGCACCGCCCAGGACTTCAGCGTGCCATCGACCTCGAACCGCACGTCGTAGTGCAGGGTGCTCGCGTCGTGCTCCTGGATCACGAAGACCGGATCGCCGTCCGAAGCGCTCCCGCCCCCGGACTTCGGCTCGGGCGTGCGCCGGAAATCGCGCTTGTCGTCATAGCCGCTCATCGGCATCCACCGCTTGCGAGGCTCTCTGGCCCGGGAAACGCGGGCGGGCCTTTGCGCGTTTCAACTGACCTTGAGCGTGAGGCCGCCGTCGACGACAAGCTCCAGCCCGGTCACATAGCGCGCCTCGTCGGAGGCGAGGAACAGGCAGGCGTGCGCCACGTCCCAGGCGTCGCCCATGTGGCCCATCGGCACCTGCGCGTCGCGGGCGCGCCACATCGCCTCCACGTCGCCCTTGCCGTAGGACGCGGCGAGCCCGGCGGAATGCTCCACCATCGGGGTCTTCATCAGGCCGGGCAGGACCGTGTTCACGCGGATGTTCTTCGGCGCGTACTCGACGGCGGTCGTGCGGGTCAGATGGTTCATCGCCGCCTTGGTCGCGTAATAGGTCGCATAGGGCACGCCCGTGTAGCGGATCGAGGCCACGGACGAGATGTTGACGATGGAGCCGCCGCCCTGGGCCTCCATCACCGGGATCACGTGCTTCATGGAGAGGTAGCAGCCCTTGAGGTTCACGTCGAAGACGCGGTCCCAGTCGTCCTCCGGCAGGTCGACGACCCCGCCGACATGGGCGAGGCCGACATTGTAGTCGAGCACGTCGATGCGCCCGAAGGCATCGGTGCAGGCCGCGACCATGGCGCGGATGTCGTCATGGCTGGAGACGTCGGCGCGCACCGCCTCCGCCGTGCCGCCCTCGTCGCGGACGATGCGGGCGGTTTCGGCTGCGGCGTCGGGGTTCAGATCGGCGCACATGACGCGGGCGCCCTCGCGCGCGAAGAGCACGGCCGCCGCCTTGCCATTGCCCCAGCCCGGTCCGATCGAGCCCGCGCCGACGACGAGCGCCACCTTGTCCTTAAGCCTTTGGCCCATGGTCCTGTCCCTCCCGGTTCGCCCTCAGCCCATCCTGCGCCGGAAAGGCCGCGCGCGCAAAGCCCGCGCGCTCAGGCGCGCGCGGTCCGGGCCAGGTACACCGCCTGGGTGAAGGGCGCATCGCGCAGCGGATTGCGGAAGGTGACAGGCTCCGCCCACGCCTCGGCGAATGCCTGCGACAGGCGGGCGGTGAAGCGCGCGTCCGGCGCGTCGTCCGACCAGAGGCCGAAGACGCCGCCCGGCTTCAGGTGGCGGGCGAGCGCGGCAAGCCCCTCGGGCCGGTAGAAGCCCGTGCTGCGCGGGTCGAGCAGCGCGTCGGGCGAATGGTCGATATCGACGAGGATCGCGTCGAAGCGGCGGCCGGGCGCCTCCGGGTCCAGCCCCTCCTCGCTGGCGGCCAAGGCGAAGAAATCGCCCTCGGCCAGGCGGCAGCGCGGATCGCCGGCGACGCGCCGGCCGAGCGGCAGAATCCCGTCCCGGTGCCAGCCGATCACGGGGGCCAGGTACTCGACCACGAGCAGCGACGCGACCGTGTCGTGGCGCAGCGCCGCCTCCGCCGTGTAGCCGAGGCCGAGCCCGCCGACCGCGACATCGAGGCCGGTGCCGGGCAGCGCCGCCAGCGCGAGGTCGGCGAGCGCGACCTCCGACGCGGTGAACAGGCTGGACATCAGGAACTCGTCGCCGAGCTTGATCTCGACCACGTCGACGCCCAGCGCAGGCTCGCGACGCCTGCGCAGGCTGAGCGGGCCGATCGGCGTCGGCTGGTAGTCGAGTTCCTCGAACAGCGCGCTCATGCCGCCCCGGAACGGACGGGGCGGGCGGCGGCGATGGCGGGTGCGGCGTGCATGTCCCCGCTTATGACGGCTTTGCCGCCGCGCATCAAGACTGGCCGGGCGCGGGCGGCGCTTGCCGGGCGGTGTCGCGCGGCTGCATGGAGACGAGCGCGCCGCCCAGGATGAGCGCGCCGCTGATCCAGAGCGAGGGCAGGGCCGGCTCGTCCAGGACGACGATGCCGAGCAGCACGCCCCACACCGGGGCCAGCATCAGGAACTGCGCGGCCGTGGAGGGCGGAATGCTCATCAGCACGCGCGACCAGCACCAATAGGCGAAGGCGGCCGGGACGATCCAGTTGTAGACCGCCAGCAGCGCGAGCCGGGGTGTGGGGTCGAGGGGCGCGCCCGCCTCGAAGACGAGGGCGAGCGCGAGCAGCGGCACGAAGCCGACGCCGACCTGCCAGTGCACCTGGGTGAGCAGGGGCGCCTGCCAGACGCGGCGCTTGTAGAGCGTGGCGCCGAGCGACCACCCGATCGTGCCGGCAAGGCCGAGCGCGGACCCCGCCAGCACGCCCGATCCGGTCCAGTCGAGCCGCCAGGGTTCGAGGAGAATGACGAGACCGGCGAGACCCATCGCCAGCCCGGCGGCCTTGCGGGCCGTCAGCCGGATCCCGAGGAGCAGCCGGTCGAAGAGCGTGGTCCAGATCGGCAGGGAATAGGCGATGAGCACGGCGCGGCTCGCCTCGATCCACAACAGCGCCAGCGAGGTCAGCCCCAGCATCACGGTGACCTGGAACACGCCGACGACGGCGAGCGGCAGACGCTCGGCCCGCAACGGGAGAAGCGGCGTGCGGCTGACGCCGAGGAGCAGCATCAGGCAGAGCCACGCCCCGCCGAAGCGCAGGGCATTGAAGCTGAACGGCGCCATGTCGCGCAGCGCCAGCTTCACCACCGCGTAATTGCCGCCCCACGCCAGGATCACCACGAGCAGCCACAGCGGCGTCAGGGGATCCGATCCCCAGGCCGCCTGCCGTGACGCGCTGCGCACCCCGCCGCCTCAGTAGATCGGCGGCGTGTAGACCCAGTGGACGCGGGTCACGGTCTTGCCCGGATTGCCGTAGCGGTGCGGCGTGGAGGCGCGGTAGCGGAAGGCGTCGCCCTCGAACAGATGGAAGCGCTTCTCCCCCAGCCAGAGATCGAGCTGGCCGGCGATGACGACGCCCGCCTCCTCGCCGTCGTGCGTGTCGAGTTCGGGGCCGGAGTAGGCGCCCGGCTCGATCTCCGTCAGGAACATCTGCAGGTCGCCCCGGGTGCGCGGCGTGGTGATCTGCATGGTGATGCCCGCGCGCCGCAGGTCGAGCAGGCGGCGGTTCGCGGGGCGGACGACGAACTCCGCCTCCTCGTCGGCGACCGTCTCGGCATTCGTGAAGAAGGATTCCACCGGCACGCCGATCGCGTCGGCCAGCAGGCGCAGCGAGCGGATGGAGGGCGAGGTCAGGCCCCGCTCGATCTGGCTGATGAGGCCGACCGACAGTCCCGCCCGCGTCGCGACCGCATGCATGGAAAGACTGCGGTCCTTGCGGGCCTGGCGCATCAGCGCGCCAAGGGCCTGGTCGGGATTGAGCGGTGTGCCGTTCTCGTTGTCCTGCGCCGTCATCGGGAGGCTTCGATCCTCTGTGAAGTGCCGCGCGCAGGGATAGTCCACGCCTTGCGCCCGATCAATCGCCGAACGGGTTCAGCAACCTTGAACCTGTCGAAAAAATTTTTCAATATTGTGAAATATGCGGGGCAGCCTTGCAGGGGCGGTCACGGGTGTCCGAAGGAGGGATGTGCATTGCGGGTCGGTGTCGAAGTCGGCGGAACATTTACGGATCTGGTTGCGATCGAACCAGGGGGCGTCAGGGTCACCAAGGTGCCCAGCGTGCCCCGGAACCCGGATGTCGGTGCGTTCAACGCGCTGGAAGCGGCGGGTCTGGATTTCAGCCAGATTGAAGATCTGGCCCACGGCTCAACCGTCGCGACCAATGCGGTGCTCGAGCGCAGGGGCGGCCGGATCGCCTTCGTCACGACGCGCGGCTTCCGCGACATCCTGGCGATCCAGCGGCACAACCGCTCGCAGATCTACGACCTGGAATACCAGAAGCCGAAGCCGGTCGTGGCGCGCAGCGACAGTTTCGAGGTCGACGAGCGCATCGCCGCGGACGGCAGTGTCGTGACCGCGCTCGACCGGGATGCCGTGGTGCGCGACCTGGTTCCCATGCTGAAGGCCGGCGCCTACGACGCCATCGCGATCTGCCTGCTGAACGCCTATGCCAACCCGGCGCACGAGGCCGCGCTGGCGCAGATCCTCGCCGAGGAACTCGACGGCGCGCTGGTCGCCTTGTCCTCGGAGGTGAGCCGGGAGTTCCGCGAGTTCGAGCGGGCCTCCACGACGACGCTCAGCGCCTACGTCCAGCCGGTGATCGACCGCTACCTCCAGTCCTTCGAAAGGAGGCTCGAGGATGCAGGCTTCCGGGGCCGCTTCAGCGTCATGCAGTCGAACGGGGGGCGGCTGCCTGCAGGCGGCATGCGGCGCAGGGCGGTGTCGGCGCTGCTCTCCGGACCGGCGGCGGGCGTGACGGGGGCGGCGCGGCAGGCGGCGCGGTCGGGCTTCGAGAACCTCATCACGCTCGACATCGGCGGGACCAGCACGGATGTCTGCCTCGTCACGGAAGGCAAGCCCGAACTGACGAGCGAGTTCCTGATCGAAGGGCTTCCGGTGCGCTCCCCCGTGCTCGACATCAATACCGTGGGCGCGGGCGGCGGCAGCATCATCTGGATCGACGACGGCGGCATGCTGCGCGCGGGCCCGCAGAGCGCGGGCGCGGACCCGGGGCCTGCCTGCTATGGCCGCGGCGGCACGCTGCCGACCCTGACGGACGCGCACCTGATCCGCGGCACGATCCGGGCGGAAGCCTTCCTCGGCGGGCGCATGCGGGTCGACGAGGAGGCCGCGCGCGCAGCCTTCGCGCCCATCGCCGAGGCGCTGGACATGAGCGTCGAGGAGGCGGCGGAGAGCGCGATCCGGCTCGCCGATTCCAACATCGTGCGGGCGATCCAGCTCATCTCGACGGAGCGCGGCAAGGATCCGCGCGACTATGTGCTGGTGCCGTTCGGCGGCGCGGGGCCGCTGCATGCGGCGCACGTGGCCGAAGACCTGGGGATCCGCACCATCGTCGTGCCGCCCAACGCGGGCGTGATCTCGGCCTATGGCCTCGTGGCGTCGGACTTCGTGGAGTACGACACCCGGACCTGCCGGATGCGGCTCGACGCCGACGCGCCGGCCAGGCTGCGCGAGATCTACGAGGACATGCGCGGACACGGCGAGGCGGCGTTCCGGGAGATGGGCCTGAAGCCGCCTTACCGGCTGAGCTTCGTGGCCGACATGCGCTTCGTCGGACAGGCGTTCGAGATCCCCGTGGAACTGCCGGTGGAAACGCTGGACCGGCTGACCTACGAGGACGCGCGGCGCGCCTTCACCGAGGCGCACCATCGCATCTTCTTCCACGGCGCGGGCGACACGAAGCCGGTCGAGATCGTCGCGGCGCGCGTCGGCATCACCGCGCCGCTGGGCGAACTGCCGCTGCTGACGGAAGACCCGCATACCGGCGGCGACGAGGCCGCGCGCATCCGTATCCACGACGGCAAGCAGCAGCAGGAGGCGCAGGCGATGCCGCGATCCCTGCTGAACGACCGGCGCGACATCGCCGGCCCGGCGCTGGTGGACGACCCCACCTCGACGATCTTCGTGCCCGCGGGCTGGTCGGCGTCGGCGGACGAGGCAGGCAACCTGATACTGCGGAGGGACGTGCGGTGACCAAGAGCGAAACCATGGCCGCGGGCACCAGGGACATGACCGGCGGACTCGATCCCGTCGACTACGCGGTCATCAGCCAGGGCCTGATCGCGGCAGCGCGCGAGATGGGCGCGAAGCTGATCCGGTCGGCCTATTCCACCATCGTGCGCGAGGCGAGCGACGCGTCCGCCGCGCTGCTGGACCGCAACGGCAACGTGATCGCGCAGGCCGAGCTGATCCCCATGCAGCTCGGCCCGATGCGCGCGACCTTCCAGGCGTGCGCGGACGTGGTGCCCGTGGACGACCTTCAGCCGGGCGACTTCTACATCAACAACGACCCGTTCGCGGGCGGCCAGCACCTGCAGGACGTGTTCATCTACACGCCGGTCTTCGTGGACGGCCGCGTCGTGGCCTTCGCGGGCACGGTGGCGCATCACCTCGACCTCGGCGGCGGCAATCCGGGCCTCAACCCGGACGCGGCCGACGTCCATGCGGAGGGGCTGCTGTTTCCGCCCTCGCGCTACAATTTCGAGAGGGACTGGGACGGCGGGCCGCTCGAACGCTTCGTGGCCCGCAACATCCGCGTGCCCGAGCAGACCATCGGCGACTTCAACGCGCAGTTCGCGGCCAACGCCATCGGCGCGCACCGGGTCGGCGAGATGTGCCGCAAGTACGGCACGGACAAGGTGCTGGCGAGCATGGACGCGCTGATGGACTATACCGAGCGGCGGTTCCGCGCAGCGCTGCGCGACGTGCCGGACGGCGTCTATTACGGCGAGGACGCGGTGGACGACGACGGGCTTTCCGACGACCACCTCGTCGTCAAGGCGTCGGTCGAGGTGCGCGGCGACACCATAACGATCGACTTCGACGGGACGTGCGAGCAGGTGCGGCGCAACCTCAACTGCCCGCTGTCTTCGACCATCTCGGCGGCGCTGTCTGCGGTGAAGGCGGTACTGACCAGCGCCGACATCCCCTTCAACGAGGGCCTGAAGCGTCCGGTCACGATCAAGGTGCCGGAGGGCAGCATCCTCAACCCGACCTACCCGGCGCCGGTGCGCGCGCGGATGGAGGCGGCCTACCGCGCGTTCAACGCGGTCATGAAGGCGCTGGCGCAGATCGTCCCCGACCGCGTGATCGCGGGCGGGCACGACACGACGACCGTGCTCGCCATCAGCCATCTGAGCACGGCGGGCTACCGGGTCTATCTCGAGGTGTTCGGCGGCGGCTACGGCGCCTCGCCGAGGACGGACGGCTGCGACGCGGTGGATTCGCCGCTTTCCAACTGCTCCAACACGCCGGTCGAGGCGACGGACATGGAGTTCGACCATTTCCGCATCGTGGGCTACGGCCTCGTGCCGGATTCCGGCGGCCCGGGCAGGCGGCGCGGCGGGTTGTCCTTCTTCCGCAGCTACGAGATCCTGAAGGACAATGTGAACTTCGCGATCTACGCCGACCGGTTCCGCATCGCGCCCTACGGGCTCGAAGGCGGGCAGGAGGGCACGTGCGGGCGCTGCGAGATCCTGCGCGACGGCAAGGTGCTGCAGGTGCGTTCCAAGGACAATGTCGACCTGCGCCGCGGCGATGTCGTCACGCTCATCACCTCGGGCGGGGCAGGCTACGGCGATCCGGCGGAGCGCGAGGCCGAGCTGATCGAACGCGACCTGCGCGAAGGCTATGTCACGGACCTGAAGCAATGGCAGGCGCTGGGCGCTCAAGCCGCGGAATAGGCGGCACCGTCCCCGGCCGCCACGAGGGATAAAGACATGGAACAGACCCAGGACCTGACCGTCTCCGCCATCCAGATCACGAGCTGCGACGGCAAGAAGGCCGAGATCGTCGACAAGGTGGCCCGGCTGCTCGACGTGGCGGGGCAGCGGGGCTCCGACCTCGTCGTGCTGCCGGAGCTTTGGACCGGTCTCGGCTTCTCCGACGAGACGATCTACCGCGACATCGCCGAGCCGTT
>JAJLJT010000244.1:0-15063 GCA_033844555.1 Alphaproteobacteria bacterium
ATCTCCTTCTCGCAGAACCTGCGGACCGTTTCGCGGACCTGCTCCTGCTCCCCGCTGAACGCGAAATCCATGCCCTTCATCCCTTCCGGCTTCGCTTGTCCGATCGCGGGGCCGGGCGCCCGAACCCGCGCTTGCATTCTAGGTGAAAAAAAATATTCTAACCAGGAAACAAGAAAGCCCTGCATCCGGGGCGGCTGTCAATGGCCGTATCCGGGTGGCAAGCGGCCCGAAAGGCCGGGCGGGCACGCCGCGTGCGGCAACGGGAGGGAGCGACGCCTTGGTCCTCGGTTTTTTCAGATGGTCGACCCAGACATTCCTGAGGCTGTCGGGGATCGCCCTTCTGCTGATGATGGTCCAGATCAATCTCGACGTGGCGGGCCGCTACCTGCTCAACGAGCCGCTGCCCGGCACGACCGAGATCGTCACCGCATACCTCATGGTCGCCATCGTATTCCTGCCGCTGGCGCGCGTGGAGATGGCGGATGCGCATATCTCGGTCGACCTGATCGCGCAGTTCCTGCCGGTGAAGGCGCAGCTGCGGCTTCAGGCCTTGGCGTGCGCGGCGGGGGCAGCGTTCTTCGGCCTGCTGACCGCGTCGAGCTGGCAGTCGGCGATGGGGAAATACCGCATCGGCGAATACGTGATGGGCGAGTTCTCGGTCGTGGTCTGGCCGTCGCGCTTCTTCGTGCCGCTCGGCTGCGGGCTGATGACGGCGCTGCTGCTCTACAAGGGGTGGCGCCTGCTGATCGGCGACGACGCGCTCGTGCGCGATGCGTCCGCGCCGGCGGAGCATTGAGGCGATGAGCGGTCTCGAGATCGGCTTCGGAAGCCTCGGCGTTCTCCTGCTTCTCATGCTGCTGCGCGTGCCGGTGGGCATCGCGCTGGGCCTCGTGGCCTATGGCGGCATCTACCTGCTGCTGGGTCCCGTGGCGGCGTGGGGGATCCTGACCGCGATCCCCTATGACTTCACCGCGCACTGGACGCTGAGTTCGGTGCCGATGTTCCTGCTCATGGGCTATGTGTGCTTCCACGCCCAGCTGACGGAGGGCCTGTTCCGCGTCGCGCGCGCCTGGCTCAGCTGGCTGCCGGGCGGGCTTGCGGTCGCGTCTGTCGGGGCGAGCGCCGCCTTCTCCGCGGTCACCGGCTCCTCCGTCGCGTGCGCCGCCGCCATGGGCCGCATCGTCGTGCCGGAAATGCTGCGCGCCAACTACGACAAGGGGCTCGCGACCGGCGTGGTCGCGGCGGCCGGCACCATCGGCTCGATGATCCCGCCGAGCATCATCCTGCTGATCTACGGCATCTTCGCCGAGGTGCCGATCGGCAAGCTGTTCGTCGCGGGGATCCTGCCGGGTCTGCTGTCGGCGTTCATGTTCGGCCTGATGATCGTGATCCGCGTCAGCCGCAACCCGGAGCTTGCGCCGACCACCAACGTGCGCGAGAGCCTTGCCGAGAAGTTCGCCGCCTTCCGCGGCACCTGGCCGGTCATCGTGCTGGTGATCGGGGTGTTCGGCGGCCTCTTCGGCGGCGTGTTCACGCCGACGGAGGCGGGCGCGGTGGGCGCGGGTCTCGCGTTCCTGATCGCGTTCGCGCAGCGCACGCTGACCCGCAAGACCATGGGACAGGCGGTGCTGGAGACGCTCTACAGCACGTCCTCCATCTTCATTATCGCGATCGGGGCGGCGCTGCTGACGCGCCTCATGGCGCTGGCCGGGGTGGCCGACTACCTCTCCGATCTCGTCGTGCAGCACGAGGTCGGCACCATCGGGCTGCTGATCGGCATTTCCGTCGTCTACCTGATCCTCGGCATGTTCCTCGATCCCATCGGGATCATGCTGCTGACGCTGCCGATCTTCCTGCCCGTGGTGCAGCACGTGGGCGTCGACCTGATCTGGTTCGGCATCCTGCTGGCGAAATACCTGGAGATCGCGCTGATCACGCCGCCCGTGGGCCTCAACGTCTTCGTCATCAAGGGCATGGTCGGCAACCTCGTCTCGACGGCGACGATCTACCGCGGCGTGATGTGGTTTCTCGTGGCCGATCTCATCACGCTCGGACTGCTGATCGGCTTCCCGTCCATCACGCTCACCCTGCCGTCGCTCATGGACTGAGGCGGCGGGCACCGGGCGGCGCGCCGGCGCCGCGACAACCAAGAACCGCAAAGAAGAACTCCTGGGAGGACACACATGAAACACCGGCTTCTCACACTCGCGGCGGCGGCGGGCCTGGCCGTCTCCGCCAGCTTCGCGGGCGGCGCGCAGGCCGCGGAAGGCCGCTTCGCCGCCTTCCTGCCGCCGGGCAACCCGGTCGTGGGGCAGGGCGCGGAACCCTTCATCGAGCGCGTGGCGAAGGACACCAACGGCGAGCTGACCTACAAGCTGTTCGCCGGGGGCGCGCTGCTCGGCGGCAAGAACATGGTCGAGGGCCTGCAAACGGGCGTCGCCGACATCGGGCAGATCGTCTTCGGCTATTTCCCGGCCGAGTTCCCTTACGCGACCCTGATCGCGGACATGGCGATCTATGGCAGCAACGCCCCCGCCATCGCGGCGGCGGTCAGCGAATTCGCGCTGCTGAACTGCGCCGGCTGCCTCGAGGAGTTCAAGAAGCTCGGCCTCGTCCATCTCGGCGGCACCAGCACCTCGCCCTACGTGCTCATGTCGCGCGACAAGATCGAGACGCTCGACGAGCTTAAGGGCAAGAAGGTCCGCACGCCGGGCGCGCTCTGGGATCGCTGGGTGCGCGATGCGGGCGGCACGCCGGTGAACATCTCCGCCGGCGAGATCTACGAGGCGATGTCGCGCGGCCAGGTCGATGCCGTGCTCAACGCCTTCGGCGCGATGAAGTCGCACAGCCTGTGGGACGCCGCCAAGCACGTCACCAACCTGCAACTCGGCACCTACCGGTCGTGGGGCATCTTCACGGTCAGCGCCCGCCATTGGGAAAGCCTGTCGCCGGCGCACCGCCGGGTCCTGCTCGACAATGCCGCACGCGGCATTCTGCAGGCGGCGCTGGGCTACATCGCCACCGACGACGCGGCGCGCGCCGAAATCGGCCAGCACAATGTCTCCGTGCACGAGCCTTCGGACGGCATGCGCCAGCAGCTGGCGAACTTTCTGGAGAACGACCGTCCCTCGATCGTCGAGAACGCGAAGACCAAGCTGAACATCCCGAATCCCGAGCCGCTGATGGATACCTTCGTCGCGCTCGTCGAGAAGTGGGAGACGCTCTATGCGCCGCTCGGCAAGGATCTCGACAAGATGACCGAACTGCTGATGCAGGAGGTCTATTCGAAGATCGACGAGAAGAGCCACGGCCTCTGAGCGTCGCCGTCGCGCGAAAGGGAAACGGGCCGGGACATCTGTTCCGGCCCGTTTTCAGTTGCCCCATCGGCGGGCTCCGGCGTCAGTCGCAGGGCAGGCCCATCTGCCGGGCGATGGCGCGCAGCTGGATCTCGTAGCTGCCGACGGTGACCGGCGCGACGAGGGCGTCCATCGCCATGCGCATGGCGGGAAGCTCGCTCGTCAGACCCCACCCCCCGGCGACATGCAGCGCCGTCTGCGTGACGCGCACCACGGCCTGCGTGACGAAGAGCTTGGCGGTCGAGACATCGAGGATCACGTCCGAGACGGGCACGCCCGAATCCCACTTGCGCGCCGCGTGGTAGGTGAGGTGGCGCGCCGCCTCCACGTCGACCTTCGCCTGCGCGAGCTGGAAGGCGATCGACTGGTTCGCCCCGATCGGGCGGCCGAACTGGTGGCGGGTCTGCGCATACTCCACCGCCCAGTCGAGCGCGTGCTGCATGTGCCCCAGCCAGCGCGCCGAGACCATGATGCGCTCGCGGTTGAAGCCGGCCATGATCTCGCGGAAGCCTGCGTCGAGGCGCCGCTCCTCCGGCACGCGCACGTCGTTGAGCGTAATGCGGTAGGTGGGCGCGGGGCGGTTCACATAGGTGTCGATCTGGCTGGCGATCAGCCCCTCGCTCTCGCGGTCCACGGCAAAGAACTGCATGCCGTGGCGGCCCTTCGACGGGTCGGTCTGGGCGAGCAGGACCAGCACGTCGGCATCCCCGCCCAGCGTGATGAAGGCCTTCATGCCGCTGAGCACCCAATGGTCGCCGTCGCGCGTCGCCCGCGTGCTGACGTTCTGGATGTCGTTGCCGGCCTCGGGCTCCGTCACGGCGATGGCGACCATGCAGTCGCCGGCGATGTTGCGGCGGGCAAGCTCCCGGTGCTGGGGCGCGCCGAAATCGTAGAGGATCGAGCCCGCCACGTTCTGCACCAGCAGCGAGACCGCGAGGTTCGGGTTGATCTTGGAGACCTCCTCCAGGCAGATCGCTTCCTCCGTCGCGCCGAGGCTGGCCCCGCCGATATCCTCGGAGGCCGTGATCCCGATCAGGCCGGCGCGGGCGGCCGCCTCGTAGAAGTCGCGGGGATATGTCTTCTCGCGGTCGGCCTTCTCCCAGCGCGGCGCGGCCTCGGCCACGGCGAACCGGCGGCACATCTCGCGGAACACGGGTTCCTCGATGGTGTTGGCGCCCGCGCGGCGGTCTGCGGTCATGTCGGGTCGTCCCCCTGGTCTGTCATGAGCATGCGCGCGCTCGCCGCGCGACAGGCCTCAAGTCTGGCGGATCGGGAATAATGAATCAATATTCATTCGCCAGGAGAAAAACTTTTCTCCATAGCGGAATCTGCCGGTGTGCTCCCACCCAGCGCCAGGCTCGCCTCCTGCGCCGCGACGCGGATATCCTCGGCCAGTTCCCGCGTCTCGCGCGCGCCAACCTGCGCACTGAAGGCGACGGCGCTCATCGCCAGCACCGGCTCGCCCTGCTTGTTCAGGACCGGCGCGGAGATCGTGGTGACGCCGCGGACATAGTTGCCGCGGTCGATGGCATAGCCGCGCCGGTGCACTTCCTCGACGTCCTCCAGCCAGTCCTCGAACGTCTGGGGATCCTGGAGGCGGATCGCCTCGTACCGGCGGCGCAGGTCGCCCGCGGGCAACTGGCTGTAGGCCGCGAAGCAGCGGCCCAGCGCACCGAGAAACAGCGGCAGGCGCTGCCCGATGTTCATGGAGACGTGGATGGCCGCGCCGGAGTCGGCCCGGTCGACGAGAACGGCGCGGTCCTCGCCCATCCGGTTCCACAGGGTCATCGTCACCCCGTGCTTGCGCGCGATGCGCTGCAACGCCGGGTGGAGCATGCGGATGTGCGTGTTCCGGTCCAGCGCGCCCTGCGCCAGCGCGACGAGGCCGAGCCCGATGGTGTAGCTCTTGGTCTTGTCGTCGAAAACGACCAGCCCCTCGTGGACCAGGGTGCGCAGCAGGTGATAGCAGGTGCTGGGATTGAGCGAGAGGTCGCGGGCGACCTGCGTGACGCCGACCGCCGCGTTCGTCCGCTGCAGGTAGCGCAGGACGGAAAGCCCGTTGACCAGGGCTCCGACCAGCTTCTCGGGCGCGGCTGTCTTCGTCGTCATTTCGCTCACAGAACATTCTTGACGATCGAGAATATATGCCGCGCGTGCGTTCCGTGTCCATCCGCTCGCGTCCGGGCAGGCCTGCCCTGCCTTGAACAGCGCCGGGCCCGCATGCTTTGATCCCGCGTCGTTTCGGCAAGAACAAGAAGGAAGGTCGCGCAATGACAGCCACGGCGCGCGCGCAGGGGGATGAAAGCCGGCAGGATCGTGCGGAGTTCGACGCGCTGATCGTCGGCGCGGGGTTCGCCGGCATGTATCAGCTACACGCGCTGCGCGACCGGCTGGGGCTGCGCGTGCAGGTGATCGAGGCCGGCAGCGGCGTCGGCGGCACCTGGTACTGGAACCGCTATCCGGGCGCGCGCTGCGACACCGAAAGTCATGCCTATTGCTATTATTTCTCCGATGCGCTGCTCGAGGAGTGGGAGTGGTCGGAGCGCTATCCCGCGCAGCCGGAGATCCTGCGCTACCTGAACTTCGCGGCGGACCGGCTGGATCTGCGCCGCGACATCCGCTTCGACACGCGCGTGAGCGGTGCGCGCTACGATGCGGACGCCGGGCTCTGGCGGGTCGAGACCGACGCGGGCGAGACGCTGAGCGCCACATGGCTCATTACCGCCGTTGGATGCCTCTCGGCCGCCAATGTGCCCGACATTCCGGGGCTGGAGCGGTTCGAGGGCGCCTGGTATCACACCTCCGACTGGCCGGAGGAGGGCGTCGACTTCACGGGCAAGCGGGTCGGGCAGATCGGAACCGGCTCGACCGGGATCCAGACCGCGCCGGCCATCGCGGAGACGGCGGCGCACCTGACGGTCTTCCAGCGCACCGCGAATTACAGCGTCCCGGCCCGCAACCGGCCGCTCGACGCGGGTTTCGCGCAGGAGTTCCGGCGCAACATCCCCCACTATCGCGCCCTGCTGCGCGCGACCCCCAACGGCCATCCCTTCCGCCTTGCCGACCGCAAGGCAGCGGACGTGACGGCGGAGGAGCGCCGGAAGATCTACGAGGACGCGTGGGCGAAGGGCGGGCTGCAGTTCCGCGCCGTGTTCAAGGACCTGGGCGTCGACAGGGAGGCGAACGCGACCGCGTCGGACTTCATCAAGGCGAAGATCCGCGAGACGGTGACGGACCCGCGCAAGGCCGATATCCTCGCGAACATCGACCATCCCTACGGCGCCAAGCGCCCGCCGATCGACACCCATTATTTCGAGACGTTCAACCGCGCGAACGTCGACCTCGTCGACCTGCGTGCGACGCCCATCGTCGAGATCGCGCCGAACGGCATCCGGACGACGGACGCGACCTACGACCTCGACGTGATCGTCTTCGCGACGGGCTTCGACGCGATCACCGGGCCGCTGCTGAAACTGAACATCACCGGCTCTGGCGGCCTGACCCTGGCCGAGGCCTGGGCGGCGGGCCCGCGCAGTTTCCTCGGCCTGCAGGTGCCGGGCTTTCCGAACCTCTTCACGATCACGGGGCCCGGCAGCCCGTCGGTGCTGACCAACATGCCCGTCGCCATCGAGCAGCACGTGGAGTGGATCGCCGCCTGCATCGCCTGGATGCGCGACAACGGCGTCGCGGCGATGGAGGCGGACGCGGATGCGGCCGAGGCCTGGGGCCGGCACGTCAACGACGCGGCGAACGCGACGCTGCTGCCGACGGTGCCGCACTCCTGGTACCTGGGCGCGAACATTCCCGGCAAGCCGCGCGTGTTCATCCCTTACGCGGGCGGTCTGCCGCGCTACCGGGCCATCTGCGAGGACGTCGCAGCCCAAGGCTATCCGGGCTTCCGGCGGACGGGCGCCACGGGAGAGAAGCGGGCCATCTCGAACGGCCTGCCGCCGATCCGCGGCTTCACGGCCCCGCTGGAGGCGGAGCCGCAAACCGTCTGACGCACTGACGCGCCTGCCTCAGCTTTCGTGCGCGCCGCGCATCTCGCTGATCGCCTTTTGCACCATCCGCCAGCTTTTCGCCGTGCCGGCGTCGCCCGCGGTCTCGGCGGCCTGCGCCCGTTGCGCGGCCTCGGCCTCGGCCTTGGGTCCGTGAGCGTCGAACAATTCCCGCGCATAGGCGGCGATCTTGGCTGCTTCCATCGGTTTCGCTCCCTTGTCTCGCGGGCGGGGGCACGATCCGTGCGTAGGCTTCCGCCCGCCATGGCGTTCTGCCTTGCTTTGCGACGTAAGCATGGCCGCGCGGGCTGCCAACCGCCTTGACCGCGATCAAGCCGGGGCGGGCGCAGTCCTCGCGGGGTGGAGCGTGCGCGGGATCAGCCGCAACTCGTCGCGCGCGGCGCGCATCAGATCCTCGCGGAAGTCGGGATGGGCGAGGCCGATGATCCGCAGCGCCCGGTCTGCCATGGTCAGGCCGCGCAGGCAGGTGATGCCCTGCTCGGTGCAGACGTAGTGGATGTCGTTGCGCGTGATGCTGACGACGGAGCCCGTGGGCAGAACCGGCTGGATGCGCGAAATCGTGCCGCCCTTGCCCGTCGAGGGCAGCATGATGACGCCGATCCCGCCCGGCGCGACGGACGCGCCATAGTGGAAGGCCCATTGGCCGCCCACGCCGCTGTAGTGCTGCGGGCCGACCGTCTCCGACGCGCACTGGCCGAAGAGATCCATCTGGATCGTCGCGTTGATCGACACCTGCCGGTTGTTCCGGGCGATCACCGCCGGGTCGTTGGTGTAGGAAATGGGGTGGAACTCGACGGCCGGGTTGTCGTCCACGAAGTCGTAGAGCCGCTTCGACCCGATGGCGACGGCGGAGATCATCTTGCCCGGGTGCAGCGTCTTGCGCGCATTGGTGATGACGCCCGCCTCCCACAGGTCGACGGCCCAGTCGAACAGCGCCTCGGAATGGACGCCGAGGTCCTTCTGCCCGCCCTTCGCCAGTTGCCGGACGACCGCATCGGGCACCTTGCCGACGCCGACCTGCAGCGTCGCACCGTCCTCCACCAGCCCCGCGATGTGCCGGGCCATGGCCGCTTCGTCCGGTGTCGGCGCTTCGCCCGACATGGAGATCGCCTTCACGGGATCGTCTGTCTCGAGGACGAAATCGACGCGGCTCGCAGGGAGATAGCAGGTGCCGTGAGTGCGCGGCTGGTGCGGGCTCGTCTCGAACAGCACGCGCTTTGCCTTGGGCAGGAAGTCCACGATCCAGCCGCCGAACGCGCCGAGACCGAAGAAACCGTGCCGGTCCATGGGCGCGGTCGCGCTGACCAGCAGGTCGATGTCGTAGGGGAAGTCGGCCCCCGCATGATGCGGGTGCAGCGGACGGTAGCTCGCGCGCCCGTCGCGGATCGCGTCGATCACCGGCCGGTCATAGGAGAAGTCGGAGATGTGGTAGATGTTCTCCGCGAACTCGGGCCCCATGATCTCCGGCTCGACCGGGAACTGCTCCTGCCGCATCGGGTGGGCGAGGCGGATGCCCCGGAACCGGTGAGCGTGCTTCGCGAGGATCTGCAGGAAGCGGTTGGGAAGCCCCGTTCCCCCATTGATGCAGATGAGCATGTCGTCGCGGAGAAGACCGACGATCTCCTCCTCGCTCAGGGCCGGGATGCTGCCCGCGATCCGTACCGTCATGCTGTACCTCCCTGGCCCTCGGCCCCTGAACCCTGGCGTCTTGCGCGCCTTCGGGGGCCTGAGTGTGCCAAGGAAGCCGGTGCCCTGTCCAATGCGGTTGCGGCAGGGCGGCCCGGCGGCGCTCAGGCCGCCGAGGCTGCGTCCAGCAGACCGGGCAGCGCGTCCGCGTCCGGATCGTCCGTGGCGAGCGGATCGCGCGGCAGCACCCGGTGGCGCAGCACCATCTCCGCCAGCGTCCGGCGGTGCGGATCGTCCAGCTTCGCGCCTTCCCACGCGAGCATCGCCGCAGACGCCACATGGTAGAGGCCCGCCGCCGCCTGCCGGGTCAGCGCGACGTCGTCCGCCTCCGCCACGTGGCGGGCAAGCGCCGCGGCGCGGCCGATCGCGTCCTTGAGCCCCGGCAGCGGGTCGCCGCTTTCCTCGATCAGCGCCGCGAGGTGCGCCTCCAGCTTCTCCAGCGAGCCCTCGCGCCGGATCGCGCGGATCACGTCGAGCGCCACGACGTTGCTCGTCCCCTCCCAGATCGAGCCGAGGTGGGCGTCGCGCACCAGGCGGGCGTCGGAAAACTCCTCGATGTAGCCGCAGCCGCCGCGCACCTCCATCGCGTCGCCGGTGACGACGCGCGCGTCGCGGCAGGCCCGGTACTTGATGAGCGGCGTCAGGATGCGCAGCAGCGCATAGGCCCCGTCCTCGCCCGCGTCCGACCGGCGCAGCGTGTCGGCCGTCTGCAGCATCATGGCGCGCGCCTGTTCCGCCCGCATCAGCATCTTGGCAAGCTGGCGGCGCATCAGCGGCATGTCGATGAGGTGCCGCCCGAACGCCACGCGGTTGCGCGCGATGAACATGGATTCGCTGAAGGCGCGGCGCATCATGCCCGCCGCCCGCACGCCGTTCGACAGGCGCGAGGAATTGACCATGTCGGCCATCTGCCGGAAGCCCGCGCCGGGGTCGCCGACGAGGAAGGCGGTCGCGCCCTCCAGTCTGATCTCCCCGCTCGCCATCGAGCGGGTGCCGAGCTTGTCCTTCAGCCGCACGATCCGGTAGGCGTTCGCGCTTCCGTCCGGCAGCGTCTTCGGCAGCAGGAACAGGCCCACGCCCTTGATCCCCGCCGGACCGTCCTTCAGCCGCGCCAGCACCATCGCAAGGCCCGCGTCTGCGTTGGAGCAGAACCACTTGTCGCCCGTGAGACGCCAGGTGCCGTCGCCCGCAGGCTCCGCCATCACGGCGGTCGCGCCGACGTCCGAGCCCGCGCCCTGCTCCGTCATGAACATCGCGCCCTGGGAGAGCGCGTCGAGATCCTGGCTCGTCAGCGCCGGGAGATAGCGGGCGACGAGATCCTCCGACCCGAACTTGCGCAGCGTGCGCGTCAGGCTGTCGGTCATGTTGACCGGGCAGAGCAGGCCGAACTCCGCCTGCACGAAGAGGAAGGTGACCGCGTATTTCGCCACGGGCGGCATCTTCCCGGGCCAGTCGAGCACGCCGCCCCGGTGCGACATGGCGGCAAGGCCGAAGTCGCCGAAGGCAAGCTGCTCCATCTCCCGGTAGGCGGGGTGGTAGTCGATGCGGTTCACGTCCTCGCCCCGGCGCGTGCGGGTGCGCAGCACGGGCGGATTCCGGTCCGCCGTGCCCGCCAGCGTATCGAGGTGCCCGCCCGCAAGCGCGCCCAGCCGGTCGAGGTGCGGCTCCATGTGCGCCTTGAGATCGGCGGGCATGTAGAGGCCGAGGAGCGGGGTCATCCACGGGTCCGCGCGGAAGAGGTTCAGCCCGTAGGCATCGGGCACCGCCTCCGCGCCGGCCGGGGGCGCCGGATGAGCGGTTGCATCGACCGGCTTCAGGGTGCGTGCTGCGCTGGCGGTCATGGCGCTGGCTCCGTTTTTTCGGTATATAGAATGCTGTGCAGCATACAGAAAACAAGCGCCGTGCACAATGCAGAACGCGCAGGGCTGCCCATGGGCTGGCGCCGGTGCGCGAGACCGCGTGCAGGCCTGCGAAAGAAGGTCAGCCGGTGCGGGACAGGCTGTCGTTGAGGGCCTCGAGATCCCTGGCGAACGCCTGTACCTCGGCGAGATAGCGGTCGAAATTGGCCTCGATGCGGGGTGCGGGACCGGCGAGCGCGAAGCTCAGCCCTTCTCCCGCAATGCGCAGGCTGACCGCGATGGCCATGACGTCGTCCACGTTCTCGCCGCGCGTCGTGTAGTAGCCCTGCGCACGCCCGGCGGCGATGTTCTCGCGCAGCACCTCCGGATCGGTGATGGTGTTGCGGGTCCAGGCACGGAACTTCGTCCGCGCGAGATAGGCATCCAGATCGCGCTCGGACACGAGGCCGAGGAGCGCCTTCCCGATGGAGCTGGAATAGAGCTGGCGGGTCTGGCCCGACTGGGCGGAGTAGCGGATCGTGTGCGTGCCCTCGATCACGTCGAGATAGACCGCCTCGCCGCCCTGCCGCTTGCCCATCACCACGGTCTCGCCCGTCCGGTCGCGCAGCGCGGTCATCAGCGGCGCGATCTTGCGCAGCAGCGGATCGTGGCGGGAGATCTCGCGCGTCAGTTCGAACATCCGCTTGGTCGGGTAGATCAGGCGGCGCTGGTCGAGGGTGTAGAGATAGCCGCGCGCCTGCAGCGTCTTCACCAGCGTGTGGCAACTGCTGACCGGGGAGTGGATCCGTTCGGCCAGCGCGGTGATCGACAGGGGCTCGCCCGCCGCGCAAAACGCCTCGAACACGTCGAGTGTGCGGGCCGCCGTCTTGACGGTCTTGAGTGCGGCTTTCTCGGTCATGGGCTCACCTTTCGAAAGCGGGCGGGCGGACGCGGCACGAAGGGCCTCCTGCCGCAGTATCCGCGCCTTCCGGTCCCTGTCATCTGTCCCTTCGGCCTATGTGCAACTCCTGTCCCGGTGTGATCGGACGGCGCGCCGCCGCGGGCCTCAGCCGCGGTAGCGCCCGCCGGTGACGTGCAACAGCTCGCCGGTGATCCAGGACGCCCGCTCCGAGGCGAGGAAGGTTACCGCGTCGGCGATGTCCTCCACCCGGCCGAGGCGCGGGATCGGCGTGTTGTCGATGGTGCGCTGCTTGATCTTCTCGTAGTGCGGCAGCGCCTGGACGAGCGGCGTTTCCACGAAGCCCGGCGCGACCGCGTTGACGGTGATGTTGTTGCGCCCGTGCTCGGCGGCCTGCGAGCGGGTGAAACCCACCACGCCGGCCTTCGCCGCGGAATAGTTTGCCTGCCCCGGATTGCCCCAGTGCGCCCGCGAGGCGATGTTGACGATGCGGCCCGATTTCTGCTCGGTCATCGCCGGGATCACGGCGCGGGTGCACAGGAAGGTGCCCTTCAGGATCACGTCGACGACGCTGTCCCAGTCGTCCTCCGTCATCCTGGTGATGCGCCCGTCGCGCGTGAAGCCCGCGTTGTTGACGAGGATGTCGATGCGTCCGAAGGCGTCGAGCGCAGCCTTCGCCAGCGCCTCGGCATCGTCCGCGCGGGTGATGTCGCCCGCGACCGCGATGGCCTTCGCGCCGCCGCCGGTCAGTTCCGCCGCTGTCTCGTCCGCCCGTGCCCGGTCGATGTCGTTGGCGACGATGTGCGCGCCTTCCGCCGCGAGCGCCTTGCAGATCGCCGCCCCGATCCCGCGCCCGCCGCCCGTCACGATGGCCACCTTGCCGGCCAGTCCCATGTCCATGGTTCTGTTCTCCCTGTGCTGTCGGGGCGCTCAGCCCTTCTTGTGCGGCGCGCTCAGCTCGTGCTCGGCCATGTCCCAGATGAAGCGGCAGGCGGGGTCTTCCTGCTCCTCGCGGATGTGGGCGACGAGGCCCGCGGCGCGGCTCACGACCGCGATGCCGCGCGCGATGGAGGGCGGCACGTCGATCTCGCACAGCAGCGCCCCGATGGCGCCCGTGGCGTTGATCGTCAGGTGCTTGCCCGCGATCCGGTCGAGGATGGCGGAGAGGTCGCGGATGCCGGTCACGTACTTGCCGCCGAGGCCCAGTTCGTCGGCGAGCGCCAGCAGGCGGACCGAGCGCGGATCGTCCGGCCGGTGCAGGTGGTGGCCGAAGCCCGGCACCGCCTTGCGCTCGGCCCGGTAGCGGGCGATGACGGCTTCCGCCCGCGCCTCGAAACCTTCCGGGGCGTCGACAAGTTCCTTCAGCAGCAGGGCGGAGTCCTCGATGGTGCCGACGAAGCGGCTGCCGACGCCCAGGATGCCCGCGGCGATGGCGGCCTGCAGCGCTTCCGGCGCGGACGACGCGATCATGCGCGCGCTGATCGCGCTGGGGGTCAGGCCGTGCTCCATCAGCGTGACGAGGATCGCGTCGAGGACGGTCACTTCCGCCGCGCTGGGCGCGCGATTCATGAACTGGCGGAAGAACACCTCCGTGAAGCCCATCTTGCCGATCATGTCGTCGACGAGGTCGACGCCGCGGAGATGGATGGAGTGTTCGTCATAGGTGCAGAGGTTGGTCTGCGGGCGGCGGGTTTCCTTGGCCATGGGTCTTGTCTGCCTTCGTGTCTTGCGTTCTGGGGATGGGTGAGGGCGCGAGCGCCGTCAGGCCGCGTCCGATTTCTTCAGGATCAGCTTCCAGACGCTGTCCATCACCGTCTCGCCGCGCTGGTTCACCGCCTTGCGCGAGAGGACGAGCGTGCCCCGGTCGGGCTTGCTGCGCGAGGGGACCTTCTCCGTCACCTCCAGCACGACATGGATCGTGTCGCCGATGAAGGTCGGCTTCAGCCAGCGGCATTCGAGGTTGGCGAGCCCGACGATGGTGCTGCTCATGAACTTCATCACCGGCATCTGCGTGCTGAGGCCGGAGGCGATGGAGAGCACGAGCAGCCCGTGCGCGATGCGCTGGCCGTGCTGGGTCGTGGCCGCGTACTCCGCATCGATGTGGAGCGCGTTGAAGTCGCCGGAGAGGCCGGCGAAGGCGATGATGTCGCGCTCCGTCACGGTGCGGCCCTCGCTGACGAAGCGCTCGCCCACCTCCAGCGTGTCGAAATAGACCTTGTAGTTCTCGATTTCCCTGAGCATTCCAGCCTCTTGTGTCATGGTTTCGCGGCGTTGAAGGCGTCGAGGCCCAGAAGCTCCCGGCCGATGACCAGGGACTGGATTTCCGACGTGCCTTCGGGAATCGTACCCCCGCGCGTGTCGCGGAAGATGCGCTCGATCGGCAGGTCCTCGCTGTAGCCGATGCCGCCGTGAAGCTGCAGGGCGAGGTGCGCGACGCGGTGCGCCCACTCGGTCGCCTGCCGCTTGGCGAGCGAGGTTTCGAGCCGCGCGGTCTCCCCCCGGTCGAGACGGACGGCCGCGTCGTAGACGAGCCAGCGCGCGGCGCGCGTCAGCGCGACCATCTCGGCAAGGTGGCCCTGCACAAGCTGCTGCTCGCCGATCAGGCGGCCGAACTGGCGGCGCGTGCGGGCGTATTCGGTGGTGATGTCGAGGGCCGCCTGCGCCGCGCCGACCGCGCCGGAGGCGACGCTGACCCGGCCATGGGCGAGCGTCGTCAGGATGTTGCGCAGGCCCCCGCCGACCGCGCCCAGCAGGTTGGCGCGCGGCACGACGGTGTCGTCGAAGGTCAGCTCCGTCGTCTGCGTCGCGCGCAGGATCATGGTGTCGACGCGGCGCACCTCGAACGCGCTTTCCTTCGGGTCGAGCAGGAAGGTCGTGAGCTTTCCGCGCCCGCCCGCCGGGTCCGCGACGCGCGCCAGCACGATGCCGAAGTCGCCGCCGCCATTGGTGATCCAGAGCTTGCGCCCGTTGAGGCGGAAATGGTCGCCCCGGTCCTCGGCCTTCAGCTCGATGCTGTTCACGTCGGAGCCGTGGTTGGGTTCGGTGATCGCGACGAAGACCCGCGCCTTGCCGGAGAGCGCGGGCGCGAGGAAGCGCTCCCGCTGCTCGGCCGTGGCGTTCTCGTGGATGAGCGCGGCAACAATGTTCGCCAAGTTCAGAAGCGAGCTCTGGCTGTGGAAGTGGTAGCCGAGGGTCTCCATCAGCACCTACTGGTCGCGGATGCCGAGGCCGTGGCCGCCCGCCTC
>JAJLJT010000245.1:0-6348 GCA_033844555.1 Alphaproteobacteria bacterium
GCCGCCGGCACCGCGCCGCCCAGGATCTTCGTCCATTCGTCGGTCGTTTTCTGCATCAGCGCGGCGTCGAGGATCTCGGTGACGAGATCCCGGTTCGCCAGCCGGTCCTTGAAGGTGCGGAAGCGCGGATCGTCCGCCCACTCGGGATGCCCCAGCTTTTCCGCCAGGATCGGCCAGAACTTCTCCTTGTTGCACATCAGGAAGATCCAGCCGTCCTTCGTGCGGTAGAGCGCCGACGGCACCAGCGAGGGATGCGCCGAGCGCGCCTCGCGCCCCTGCACGTGGCCCCCGTTCAGGTACCACGCCGCAAGGTAGGAGAGATTGTGCAGCGCCGTGTCGAACAGGCTGACGTCCATGTCGCGCCCCTGGCCTGTCTCCCGCGCGCCGAACACGCCAGCGGTCAGCGCATAGGCCGCGAGCAGGCCGGTCATCATGTCGACGATGGAGAGGCCCATGCGCGCGGGCGGGCCGTCGGGCTCACCGGTCAGGCTCAGATAGCCCGTTTCCGCCTGCATGAGATAGTCGTAGCCGGGCCAGGTCTTGCGGCTGCCGGTGCGGCCGTAGGCCGACAGGTGCGCGCAGACGATCTTCGGGTTCGCGTCCTTCAGCGCGTCGAAGGTGACGCCCAGCTTCTCCGGCAGGTCGCCGCGCAGATTGTCGAGCGTCGCGTCGGCCTTCGCCACGAGCGCGCGGAAGATGCGCTGGCCCTCCGGGTGCTTGAGGTTCAGCGTCATCGACCGCTTGTTGCGATTGAACGCCTGGTAGAAGTGGCTGTCGCCCTTGTCGAAATAGAACGGGCCGACGTGGCGGCCGACCTCGCCGCCCTCTGCCGGGTTCTCGATCTTGATGACATCCGCGCCCATGTCGGCGAGCAGCATGGAGCCGAAGGGCCCCGCGCCATATTGCTCGACCGCGATCACCGTCATGCCGTGAAGGGGAAGCACCGCGTCTCTCTCCCGTGATGCTGGCCCGGCGTCAGGCCGGGTTGTTCTCGATGAGGCGCCGCGCGATGAGCAGGCGCTGGATCTCGTTCGTGCCCTCGCCGATGCACAGGAGCGGCGCGTCGCGGTAGAGACGCTCCACCACGAACTCCTTGGAGTAGCCGTAGCCGCCATGGATCCGCATGGCGTCCAGCGAATTCTCCACCGCCGATTCCGTGGCGAAGAGCTTCGCCATCCCCGCCTCGTAGTCGCAGCGGTCGCCCCGGTCCAGCGCGTTCGCCGCCTGCTCGGTCAGCAGGCGCGAGGCCATGACGCGCGTCGCCATGTCGCCGAGTTTCAGCGCGATCGCCTGGTGCTGGTGGATGGGCTTGCCGAAGGTCTGGCGCTGCTGGCTGTACTTCACCGCCTCGTCGAGCGCGGCCTGCGCGACGCCGACGCCGCGCGCCGCAACATTGACGCGGCCCAGTTCCAGCCCGGAGATGGCGCACGCCATGCCGACGCCCTCGACGCCGCCGATCAGGCGGCTTTCCGGGACCTTGTAGTTCTCGAAGATCAGCTCCGCGGAATCGATGCCCTTGTAGCCGAGCTTCTCCAGCTTGCGGCTGACGCGGAAGCCGTCGCCCTTCTCGGCGATGAACATGGACATGCCCTTGTGGCGGGGATCGGCCGACGGGTCCGTCTTGACCAGCAGCGCGAAGGCCGAACCCTTGATGCCGTTCGAGATCCAGGTCTTCGTGCCGTTCACGACATAATGATCCCCGACCTTCTTCGCGGTCGTGCGGATCGCCTGCAGGTCGGTGCCGCAATCGGGCTCGGTCAGCGCGAGGCCGCCGCGCAACTCGCCGGTGGCGAAGCGGGGCAGAAGCTCCCGCTTCTGGGCCTCGGTGCCCTTGCGCTGCACGATGAACGCCATGATGAGGTGGCTGTTGATGATGCCGGAGAGCGACATCCACACGGTCGAGATACGCTCGATGATCTTGGCATAGACCGAGGGGCGCAGGCCGAGGCCGCCATACTCCTCGTCGATGATCGCGCCGAACAGGCCGAGCGCCTTCATCTGCTCGACGATGTCGTCGGGATAGATGTCGTTGTGCTCGAGATGCATCACCTGCGGGCGGACGTCGCGCTCCAGCCAGCGGTCGATGCTGTCGAGGATCATGCGTTCCTGTTCAAGACGCTCGGCCTCGAGCGCGGTGGCGGCATCGGCTGTCATCAGCGGGTAACCTCGGTCAGAAAGGAGTGGAGCAACAGGGGTAGGGCTGGCGGTAGGGCCGTGCGCCGCACCGCCCCTCCGCCAGTGAAATCAGGCGCTTGGCCGGCCGAGCGTGGCCAGGAGACCGGCTGCAGGCGCGTCGGTATCGAGCCCGAGGAGGGCCGCCCTGAAGCGCTCCGCCTCACCGCGGGCCAGCGTCATGGCCGCGTTCCCCTCGTACTTCTCGACGATCTCGGCATTGGTCAGGGGCCGGTCGGCAGCGCCGCGGTTCACATGCTCGCGGTGCCTGTGCTCCGTCCCGTCCTTCAGCGTGACGATCACCTCTCCCGAATAGGCCCGCGGGAAGGGCGAGTCCGGGTCGGCCCGGTAGGACACGCGGTCGGCCAGCGCGAGGATCGCCGGATCGGTCAGCGCCTCGTCCTCCAGCTCCGCCAGCGTGAAGCGTCCGCGCACGAAGGGCGTGGCCACCAGATAGGGGATCGAGAACTGCGCGTCGTAGCTGTTGGCGGGGCGCTTCTTGTTCGCCTCCGGCTCGCACACGGTCTTCACCACTTCCGCCGGGACGAGCGCGACGATGGACGCGATCCGGTCGGCGCCGATGCCCTGCTGCGCCAGCGCAAGCGCCGCGTCGATGCAGCCATGGGTGAAATGACAAGCCGGGTAGGGCTTGATCGCCGTGTTCATCAGCTCCCACTCCTCGCCGAGACCGGCAGTGGCGAGCGACAGGTCGCAAGCCTTGGACAACTCTCCCAGATAGGCGTTGTAGAGCCCGAAGCGCCCGTCGTAGGGCCGGGTAATGCCGAAGAATTCCTCGCGCGCGAGCGCTGCCGCGGTGATCCCGGCATTCGCCGCCCAGCCGGGGTGGAAGCGCTTGTTCCAGGCGCCGTCCTCGAGGAATTCGAGGCTTCCCGAGGCGAGCGAGAGCGCGATGCCTTGCGCGTGCGCCAGTTGCTTCTCGGTCAGGCCGAAGATCCGCCCGGCAGCGAGCGCACAGCCGAAGACGCCCACCATGCCGGTCGGATGGAAGCCGACCTGGTGGAAGCCGCCGCGCGCGACCATGCCGATGCGTGCGGCCGCCTCGACCCCGATCACATAGGCGGTGACCATGTCGCGGCCGCTCGCACCCGCATGATGCGCCGCCGACAGGACCGCGGAGAAGACGCTCGCCGTCGGGTGCACGACGCCGGCGATGTGGGTGTCGTCGAAGTCGAGCCCGTGGCACAGGAGCCCGTTGACCATCGCCGCGTCGCGCGGCGGCAGGTGTGCCGGCATCCCGATCACCGGCACCGGCCCTTCGCCGCCGAGCCCGCGCAGCGCGGTCAGCGTGCGCAGCGCGAAGTCATACCGCGTCGAGGCGAGCGCGATGCCCGCCGCGTCGAGCATGTGATGCATGGCGCGCGTGCGGACCTCCGCCGGAATGCCGGCGTGATCGGTTTGCGCCGCGAAGGCCGCCAGCGCCTCGCGGATCGGGGCGGTGGCGGTGTCGGTCCCCGCATCGAGGGGGGCATGGACGTTCATGGACGTTCTCCCGTTGGTCTGGCCCCTTCGGGCTCTCATTGCCGCGCGGCGGAGATGGCGGGCCCTGCCCGCCGCAGCCGCGCTCAGTCGCCGACGCCGTGTCCGCGTTTCGGGACCAGCGCCTTGCGGACGAAACTCATGAACACTGTCCCGTCGGCCTTGTAGCCTTCGGTCCGCGTGGTCACGATGCCTTGGGTCGGGCGCGATTTCGACTCCCGCTTCTCCAGCACTTCCGAGCGGGCATAGACGGTGTCGCCCGGGAAGACAGGCGCGATGAGCCTGATCTCCTCCCAGCCGAGGTTGGCGATCGCCTTGTAGCTGACGTCGTCGACCGTCATGCCGACCACGATGGACAGCGACAGGGCGCTGTTGACGAGGGGCTTGCCGAATTCCGACTGCGCCGCGTAGGCCTGATCGCAATGCAGCGGGTGCCTGTTCATCGTCATCAGGCTGAAGTTGATGTTGTCCGCATCCGTGATCGTCCGGCCCGGGCGATGCTCGTAGACGTCGCCGACCTGGAAGTCCTCCAGATACCGGCCCGGGCTGGAAACGATGGTCCGGGTTGCGCTGGACGCTGGCATGTCTCGGATTGCCCCTGTCTGTTTTCCGGTACTATGTGGGCGTTGCCCGCTCAAATTTGTCCGTATAAATTTGCACAAGCCCCCACGCATGGAAAGTTCTTTCTCATGACAAGCTCACCCGCGGGGCACGGCACCGGGACGGAGTCCGGGGCCGCGCCGGTTCTCCGCTCCCTCCTGTTCGTGCCCGGATCCCGCCCCGACCGCTTTGCCAAGGCCCTCGCAGCGGGCGCGGACGCCGTCATCATCGACCTGGAGGATGCGGTGGCGCCCGCGGCCAAGGACGAGGCCCGCGATGCGGTGCTTGCGTTCCTGCGGACGCCGCGGGCGCCTGGCGGCCCGAAGGTTCTGGTGCGGGTGAACGGCGTGCGCTCGCGCACCGGCGTTGCCGACCTGCATGCGCTCACCGCGCCGGACGTCGCGCCGCTCTGGGACGGGCTCATGCTGCCGAAGGTGGATGCGGGCGGAGATGTCCGCCTTGCCGCGGATCTCGTGGCCGAGGCGGGCGCACCGGGCTTCCTCGTGGCGCTGATCGAGACCGCCGAGGGGCTCGAGAACGTCATGGAGATCGGCGGCGCGTCCGCGCGGCTGGCGGCACTGATGTTCGGTGGCGCCGACCTGGCGGCGGACCTAAGCGTGCCGTTCGGCTGGGCGTCGCTGGTCCATGCCCGGGCCCGCCTTGTGCACGCCGCAGCCCGGCACGGCCTGGCGGCCATCGAGATGCCGTGGATCGCGCTCGACGACGACGCGGGCTATCTGGAGGATATCGCACGCAGTTTCGAGCTTGGCTTCGGCGCGCGCGCAGCGATCCATCCCAGGCAGATCGCACCCATCCATGCGGCCCTCACGCCCTCGCCCGAGGCGGTGACGCAGGCCCGCCGGATCGTTGCGGCCTACGAGGCCGCAGGGGGAGCCGTCTGCACGCTCGACGGCAAGCTGGTCGAGAGGCCGGTCATCCTCGGCTGCCTGAGAGTGCTGGCGCTCGCCGACCTTGCCGCCGGCCGCAGCGGCGCGGGAGAAGCCCGATGAGCGCAGGAGCGCAACAGGCCGGGGTCGAACGCCCGCCCGGGGGCCTGCCCCTCACTCTCGCCGCCGTGACGGGCGTGCAGGCGTTCGCGACGCTGGCCGTTCTGGCGCTCGCGACCGTCGCACCGATCGCCGCGGACAGCTTTCCCGTCGGCGCCGAGATGGTCGGCTACCAGGTCAGCCTGATCTATGTCGCCGCCGCCCTGATGTCGGCGGTCGCCGGGACGATCGTTCGGCGCTGGGGCCCGGGCGCGGCCAGCATCTTCGCGCTGGCGCTGAGCGCGGCGGGAATCCTGGGGATCGCGAGCGGGAGCCTGTTCGTCGTCGTGGCCGCGTCGTTGCTGCTCGGGGTCGGGTATGGCCTGACCAACCCGTCCTCATCCTCGATCCTCCAGCGCGTCACGCCCCCTGCACGGCGCAATCTCGTGTTTTCGCTGAAGCAGACCGGCGTACCGCTGGGCGGCATCCTCGCGGGTCTCATGCTGCCGCCGCTGACCGAGGCGATCGGCTGGCAGGCAGCGTTCGCCGTGGCCGCGGCGCTTATCGTGGCGCTCATGGTGCTGCTGCTGCCGCTGCGGCCGCAGTGGGACGTGGAGCGGGAGCCGTCGCATCCCTTTCGCGGAACGATGTTGAACGGGCTGGCACTGGTCTGGCGCCAGCCGGAGCTGCGCGCGCTGTCCTTCATGGGCTTCTGTTTCGCAACCACGCAATTGTGCCTGATGGCCTTCACGGTCACCATGCTCGTGCAGGATCTCGGATGGTCGCTGGTCGTGGCCGGGGGCGTGATCTCGCTCGTACAGGCGTGCGGGGCGGGTGGCCGCGTCATCTGGGGCATGCTGGCGGACCGTCTGCGCTTCGGAATACCGGTGCTGATCCTGATCGGCTTGCTGTCCGCAGCGGCGTGCCTGGTGACCGCGTTCCTCTCCCCGGACTGGCCGCCGGCCGCGGTTGTTGCGGTGCTTTGCATCTTCGGCGCCAGTTCGATCGGCTGGAACGGCGTGTTCCTGGCCGACGTGGCCCGCCTGACCCGCCGGGAAGAGGTCGGCATGGCGACGGGGGGCGCGCTGTTCTT
>JAJLJT010000246.1:0-6457 GCA_033844555.1 Alphaproteobacteria bacterium
GTGGCGGACGGCAAGCTGTTCACGCCCGACTTCTCGGCAGGGAAACTGCTGGAGGTAATCGACGCTGCCGGGCCGGAGGACACGGGCGGCCTCTTCGACTGGTCGGGGGAGCGGATCCCCTACTGACGCCCCCTCAGCGCCCTCCTCTCAGCGACCCGGCGCGGCGGAACAGTGCGCGCCACCCGCCGCCTGGCCCGAGCCGAGCGCCAGCGCCGGAGGGGCCGTGAAGGGATTGAGCGGACGGCTGCCCGCGAGGTCGAGCGCCAGAAGCCCGATCCCCGCTGCCGCCAGCAGCACCACGACGGCGCGCCGGGTCATGGCCGCGCCCTCCCCTCGAAGCCGAGCCACGGCCGCAGCCGCACACCCGCGATGGAGCCGAGGAAGGCGGCGGCGAACCAGGCCCAGCCGTGCAGGCTGCCGGTCGATATGCCGCTGAAGAACGCCCCCACATTGCACCCGAAGGCCAGACGCGAGGAATAGCCGAGCAGCAGCCCCGCCACGACCGTCGCGACCCACGCCCGGGCGGGCAGGGCCGGGATCGGCTGCGACAATCCACGCCGCCATGCCGCCACGAGGAACGCGCCGGCAATGATCCCGATATTGGTGAGCGAGGTGACGTCGGTCAGCAGGCTCTCCGCCACCCGCTCCGCGTTCGCGGACGCGGCCCAGAACGCCGAGGCGGAAAGATCCGCGCCGAGCGCGCTGGCTCCCTTCGCGACCCAGAGGCCGAGGCCGTAGACCACGCCCCAGGGCTGGCCGGAGATCACGAGGTTGAGCAGTGCAAGCCCTGCGACCGCCAGCGCGGCGATCCACAGCCGCCGGGGCAGGCGTGCGGTGCCCGGTGCGGCCCGCCAGACGGCAAAGGCCCCGACGGCGGCCAGCGCGGCGAGCGTCGCGGCCAGTCCGCCCATCGGGCCGAAGAGGCCGCCCGCCGTGACGACCGGCGCCGTGCCGAGGCCGATCCACCAGTCGAGGTTCCACGCGCCCGCGAAGCTGCCGATGGCGAAGAAGGGCAGCGCCAGCGCGCCGACCGCATTGCCGCTGCCCGCGTTCACGAGCGTGCCCGAACCGCAGCCGAGCACGATCTGCATGGCGAGGCCGAAGACGAACGCCCCGCCGATCATGGCGATGCCGACGGGGGCATGTGCGCCTACCAGTTCGCCCGGATTGGCCGCGATCAGCGGCATGGCGACGGCGGCCGTGAGCCCGATGGCGATGAGCTGGGCGATGAGGCCCGCAGGCTCCCGCCGCAGGATGAACGCCCGCCATGGCCCCGCGAAGCCGAAGCGCAGCCCCTCAAGCGCGATGCCGAAGCCGAGGCCCACGGCAAGCAGCAGGCCGTACCGGGCCCCGGCCATCGCGGCGACCGCCACGACAAGGGCGACGCCCCCCGCCGCAAGCAGCAGGCGGGGAGCGATCGCGGGACGGATGTCGGCGCCCGGAACGGCGGTCATGGGATCAGAACCAGCTCTTCACCGTGGACCACAGGTGGGTGAAGCGGCCCGGGACATTGTCCATCGGCAGACCGGCGTTCGACCAGCCGACGAGCGATTCCGGATAGAGCTTCACACCCTCGATGCCCGCCAGTTCGCTCAGCGCGAACCAGTTGGTCGCGGCCCAGTGGCCGGTGTTGCAGAAGGACACGAGCGTCTCGTCGCCCTTGAGCCCGGCATTCGCGGCCAGCGCCCCGGCCGCTGCCGGATCGACGATGGCCGGCCCCGACGCGAACCAGTTGGAATGAGTGAAGATTTCGGCGTGCGGCAGCGTTCCGGGCTGCTTCGCGGCCTTGTGCTGCGTCTCGCCCTTGTAGAAAGCCTCGGGCCGCGCATCGATCAGGGTCGCTTGCGTCCTGCCGTCGACCACGGCCTTCACGTCGTCGCGCGTGGCGAGCCATTCGGTGCTGAAGCTGACCGTGATGTCGCTCGGCACCGGCTGGGTCGCCTCGGTGCTCAGTTCGCGGCCATCGGCGGTCCACGCGTTGACGCCGCCGTTCAGGATCGCGAGCCTGCTCACGCCCGAGGACTTCAGCGTCCAGTAGACGCGGGCGGCGGCGCCGAAGTCCGTCTCGTCCTTGCCCTGGTGCACGACCACGACCGGCCGGTCGGCGGTCACGCCTAGGCTGCGCAGCAGGCCGGTCAGCGCTTCTTCCGACAGAAGCTGGCCCGGGTTCTCGGCAGGCCCGCGGAACTTGCCGTAAGGCGCAGACACCGCACCCGGAATGTGGCCGGCGCCATAGCCGCCCTCGCCCGCGCGGATGTCGAGGACCAGCGGGTTCAGCGTGTCCTGCGCGGCGGCAAGCTCCGCCGGGGTCAGCAGCGGGCCAAAGCGCGTCTCGGCGAGCGCGCCGGTCAGCGTCGTCGCGGCCAGCGCCGCGCCGGCGATCAGCGAGGTAAAGATCGGTCGCATGGGGTCGTCTCCTCCAAACTCCTGCGTTCGGAGGCGTAAATGGACCTTCTTTCCTCCAAATTCAAGTACAATCTTTTTATATACATATTGTATGTGTGCTTTATGTCCGGCCCTTCAATCGTTTGGCAACCCTGTGCGTGCAGGATGGCGGGAATAGCTCCAACAATCCTGCGAGTCCCACGGATGGTCCCGATGCCTGCGCCCCTGTTCGACGCCGACCGCATGCGCGTCTATCCCCGGATTTTCGCCGCCGCCTATCTGGTGAGCGCGATCGCGCTGGTGATGGCGTCGTCGGGCGGGATCGACCCGTGGGGCAAGCCGCTGGGCTATGACTTCATCACCTTCTGGAGCGCAGGGCACCTGACGCTCGAAGGACGCCCGGAAGCCGCGTTCGACGCCTACGAGATCCTGGCGGCGCAGCAGGTGGCGGTGCCGCAGAACACCTCGATCTTCCTCTGGCACTACCCGCCGACCTACCAGCTTCTGGTCGCGCCGATGGCGCTGGTGCCCTATTTCGCGTCCTACCTGCTGTTCACCGGGCTGACGCTCGCGGCCTACCTGCTGACGGTCTCGCGCCTGCTCGACCAGAAGGGCGCGGTCATGCTGGTGCTGGCTGCGGGCGGCACATGGATGTGCGTCTTCCACGGCCAGAACTCGATGTTGTCGGCGGCACTTTTCGCAGGCATCGCGCTGACGATCGGACGGCGGCCGGTGCTTGCAGGCGTGCTGATCGGGCTTCTCGCCTACAAGCCGCAACTGGGCCTGCTCATTCCCTTCGCGCTGATCGTCACCGGGCAGTGGCGGACCTTCGTGGCGGCGGCGGCGACGACGGTCGCCTTCGCGGGCGTGGCGACGCTCGCCTTCG
Organism: Alphaproteobacteria bacterium; assembly: GCA_033844555.1. GTDB lineage: Bacteria > Pseudomonadota > Alphaproteobacteria > Futianiales > Futianiaceae > Futiania. The sequence continues at coordinate 3,272 of JAJLJT010000246.1, forward strand.
GACTCGATCTGTGGCGGGCCTTCCTCGACAACATGCCGCTCGTGGGAACGCTGCTCGAGTCGGGCTTCCTGCCGTGGGAGAAGATCCCGAGCCTGTTCGTGACACTGCGCCTTGTGGGCGTGCCGGAGGGGCTGGCCTACGCAGCCCATTGGACGCTGGCTGCGGCGGCCGCGCTGACCGCCATCGCGGTGTGGCGCAAGGCCGGACCGGGACCGCTGAGCGTCGCCGTGCTGGTGCTCGCAACGCTGCTGATGACGCCCTACCTCTTCGACTACGAGTTCGCCATCGTTTCGGTCCCGCTCGTCATCGCGGCGACGCACATGGCGCGGACGGGGGCGAGCCGGGCGGAGAAGGCCGTCCTGCTGTTCGCCTATTTCGCGCCCTTCCTGATGATCTTCGGGGTGAAGGCTGCGAACCTGCAGCTGGGCTTCGTCGCGCTGCTGGCACTCTTCGCCGTCACCGTGCACCGCGCGCTGGCCGAGGCGCGCACGCGCGAGGCCGCGGTTCCCACAGCCGCTGCGGCCTGACCGGTCAGAGGCTCAGGTCGCCCTTCAGGATGATCCAGCCGCAGGTGCCGATCCACAGCAGCACCGTCACGATCAGCTGCTTGTCGGCGAGCAGTGCGTCGGTCGGGCTTTCCCCGCTTTCAAGGATCTCCACCACGTACCAGTAGCGGTAGATGCCGTAGAGCACGAAGGGAATGCTCACCACCAGTTCGGGCCGCGCCGTCACCACGAAGAGGCTGTAGAAGACGAGCGCGCCCGTCGCCGCCATCTCGGCGAACCGGTCGATCAACGGCACCGAATAGCGGCCGAGCACCTGGCGGCCCTCCGCCCCGCTCTGGATGAGTTCCTGGCGCCGCTTGATCGAGGCGAGATAGAGCGCAAGGCACAGCGTGGTGACGAACATCCACGGCGACACCGGCACGCTGAGCGCCACCGCGCCCGCGTAGACGCGCAGCACGAAGCCGCTGGAAATGACGAAGATGTCGATCACCGGCTCGTGCTTCAGCGCAATCGTGTAACCGACGTTAACGGCCAGATAACCAAGAATGACCAGAGTGACGAGGGGCTGGACGAGAAAGCCCGCGAGCAGGATCGCGTAGAGCACGCCCATCGCGACGAGCGCCTGCGGGATCGTCACCTCGCCGGCCGCAAGCGGGCGGGTGTAGCGCTTCTTCGGGTGCGCGCGGTCCCGCTCGATATCGAGAATGTCGTTGAGGATGTAGGTTGCCGAGGACGCCACGCAGAACAGCACGAACGCGAGCAGCGCATGCTCGATCTGCTCCGGCACGTTGAACTGGCCGGAGAACACCAGCGGGGTCAGGACAAAGGTGTTCTTCACCCACTGCCGCGGCCGGATCAGCCGCGCAAGTCCACCGAGTACAGTCGTGAGGTCTGACGTCATCTTGAACCCGACCGGAACCAGATCTGGGACGCAGGGCGACTCGCGGCGGCACAACCCCGCCGGGAATCGATGGCGCATCCTTGTCCTTTACACGGCGTTCGCCGCGATTGCCACGCTCGCCAACATCCTGGCGCAGGATATCGTGATCCGCCTGCGCGCCGATACCATGGGCCTCGTCGCCTCCGTGCTCGCCGGAACGGCGGCCGGCCTCGTCACCAAGTACCTTCTCGACAAGACCTATATATTCGGTTTCCGGCCCCGTTCGCGTGCCCACGACGGGGCGACCTTCCTGCTCTACACGGGCACGGGCGTCGTCACGACGCTGATCTTCTGGGGCACGGAGGCGGCGTTTCACATGCTCTGGGACGGCGACAAGACAATGCGCTACATCGGCGCGGTCATCGGTCTCGCCATCGGCTACGCGATCAAGTACCGGCTCGACCGGCGCTTCGTCTTCCGCGTGGCCGAGGGGGGCTGAGGCCATGCTGCTCAGCGGCTGGGGGCGTTATCCGCGCGCGCAAGGCCGCCCGACAAGGGCCGCCGACACGGATGGCGCGCGCACGGCGCTGGCCGCCGCACGGAGCGACGGCGGGATGATCGCCCGCGGCCTGGGGCGCAGCTATGGCGACAGCGCGCTGGGAGGGCGGGTTCTGGAGACCGCCGCGCTCGACCGGTTCCGCGCCTTCGACCCCGCGAGCGGCACCGTCACATGCGAGGCGGGCGTCAGCATCGCCGACCTGCTGCGGGTGTTCCTGCCGCGCGGCTGGTTCCCGCCCGTGACGCCGGGCACGAAACACGTCAGCATCGGCGGCGCCATCGCCAGCGACGTGCACGGCAAGAACCACCATGGCGCGGGCAGCTTCAGCGACCATGTTCAGGCCATCGAGATCCTGCTGGCCGACGGCTCTGTCGTCGTCGCATCGCGGGAGAGGCATGCCGACCTGTTCGCCGCGACCTGCGGCGGCATGGGCCTGACGGGCGTGATCCTCGCCGCAACGCTGCGCCTGATGCCGGTGGCGAGCGGCATGATCCGCGCCCGCACGCTGAAGGCCGGGAACCTCGACGCCTGCCTCGACCTCTTTGCGGAGCATTCCGCCGCGACCTATTCGGTTGCATGGATCGACTGCCTGGCGAGGGGCGACGCGCTCGGCCGCTCCCTCGTGATGCTGGGCGAACATGCCGGCGGCGGCGGCGTGCCGCGTCCGCCGCGGCCCCGTCTGTCGCTGCCCTTCGACCTGCCGGGCGCACTCCTGAACCGGGCGACCATGAAGGCGTTCAACGCGCTCTACTATCGCCGCGTCCGCACGCCCGACCGCACGGCCATCGTGCCCTGTGAGCCCTATTTCTACCCGCTCGACGGGATCGGCGGCTGGAACCGGGCCTATGGGTCGAGAGGCTTCCTGCAATACCAGTTCGTGCTGCCGAAGGCCGCGGGGCGCGACGCACTGGCCGCCATACTCGCGCGCATCGCGGACAGCGGCCGCGGCTCCTTCCTCGCGGTGCTGAAGGCGTTCGGGCCGGGCAACGCCAACCCGCTGTCCTTCCCCATGGAGGGCTACACGCTCGCGCTCGACTTCCCCGTGCGCGACGACGTGTTCGCGCTGCTCGACCGGCTCGACGACATGGTCGTGGCGCATGGCGGGCGGCTCTACCTCGCCAAGGACGCGCGGATGAGCGCGGCCACCTTCCGCGCCTCCTATCCGCGCTGGGAAACCTTTCAGGAAGTGCGCGCGCGCTACGGTGCGCTGGGCGTCTTCCGCTCGCTGCAATCGGACCGGC
>JAJLJT010000247.1:0-8981 GCA_033844555.1 Alphaproteobacteria bacterium
CGGGTTCACGAGCTTTGCCGCCCATGCAGGCGGGCCGCCGATCAATGTGTTCCTGCTGCCGCAGCGGCTCGACAAGACCGTCTACCAGGCGACGACGGTCGTGTTCTTCACGGCGGTAAACTATGTGAAGCTGCTGCCCTATTGGTGGCTGGGACAGCTGAACGCGCCCAACCTGACGACGAGCGCGGTCCTCGCCCCGCTGGCTTTCCTCGGCATCTGGGCGGGCGTGCGGCTGCACCGGGCGGTGCCGGACGGACCGTTCTACCGGATCGCCTATGCGCTGGTGTTCGTGACGGGCCTCAAGCTGCTCTACGACGGGTTCACCGGGCTCGCCTGAGCCGGCCCGGCTGGCCGCGCCCTATTGCAGAGGCAGCATCAGGCTGAAGCCAAGAATCTCGACCCCCGGATTGCGGTCGCCCAGACCGCCGTTCGACAAATGGTGGTAGGAGACGCCGACCCGCATGCCGCCGTCAAAGCGCCAGCCGACCATCGCGCCCGAACGGAACTGTACGGCATGGCCCAGGTCCTTTCCGTCGCCATCGGCATAGAGGCCCGCCGCAACGCTCGGCATCAGGAACAGGTTATCGGTCAGGAACAGGTCGGCATAGAGACCGCCATAGCCATAGACCGCCCCGTCGGTTGTCGCCATGGCCCCCGCCATCGGCGCGATCTTCCAAAGCAGCGGCTTGCCGGAAAGCCAGGCAAGGCGGAAGGACACGGCCTCGTCGTCACGCTCGACCGGATCGAAAGCGCCGATCTCGATATCGAGCAGCGCGTCCTGCGCATGCACCGCGCCCGGAAACATGAAGACCGCTGCGATCGCGGCGCTTGCCGCCGCGCGCGTCAGGAATGCCATAAGTTTGCCCCCTCCTGTCGCTATGGGTGCAAAAGTTTGAATTTAAAGTCGAATCACCCGCGACCGACCGAATCATAGCCTTCGGAGCGTTTGGTAAAAGTCCGGGTGTGTATCACACTGGCGACGGGCCGGCGCAGGAGGGCAGCCGCACCCGGCCGCAACGGAATGTCAGGCGCAGGAGACGGGTAATGGGTAAGCGCGCGAACGCAATCCGCCAGGCAACGCGAGCGGGCCTCGCTGGCCTGATGATGCTGGCAGCCGGCTGCGCCGGCGACACGGCGCAGGGAGAGGGCTTCTCGCTGATTTCGCCGGAGCAGGAAAAGGAGCTTGGGGCGCGCGAGCATCCCAAGCTCCTGGAGCGCTATGGCGGCGTTTACGAGGAAGGGGACGTCGGCGCCTATGTGGCCATGGTCGGCGGCCGCGTCGCGGCGAATTCCGACCGGCCCGACATCGCCTACCGCTTCACGGTTCTGGACAGCCCCGTGGTCAACGCGATGGCGCTGCCGGGCGGCTATGTCTACGTCACGCGCGGCCTGCTCGCGCTCGCCAATTCCGAGGCCGAGCTGGCGGGCGTGCTGGCGCATGAGGTCGGCCACGTGACCGCGCGCCACACCGCAAGCCGGGTGACGCAGGGTACGGTCGCCAACGTGCTTGCCGGACTGCTCGGCATCGCAACCGGCAGCGGAACCGTGGCGCAGATCGCCGGGCTTGCCGGGCAGGGGTACCTGGCGAGCTTCTCCCGCGACCAGGAGTTCGAGGCGGACCGGCTGGGCGTCCGTTCGCTGGTCCGCACGGGGTACGACCCGTTCTCGCAGGCCGACTTCCTGGCGCATCTGCAGGCGCAGGCGGAATTGCATGCCGCGCTGGCGGGCAAGACCAACTACGACCCGAACAGCGTCGACTTCTTCGCCACCCATCCCTCCACGCCGGAGCGGGTGCGGGCCGCAGTGGCGGAGGCGCGCGCCTCCGGCGTTCCGATGGAGAGCCGGCCGAACCGGCGCGATGCCTTCCTCGACGCCATCGACGGCATGATCTACGGCGACAATCCGGACGAAGGCTACATTCGCGGGCGGCGCTTCATGCACCCGGTGCTGCGGTTCGGCTTCGAGGTGCCGGAGGGGTTCCGCCTCGCCAATTCCTCGCAGGCGGTGACCGCCCAGGGGCCGCAGGGCACGGCGATCAGCCTGGACAGCGCGTCGGTCAACCGCTCGGTCACGACAACGGACTATCTGACGCGCGTGTGGCAGAAGGATCTGAGGCTGCGCGAGGTCGAGAGGATCCGCGTGAACGGCATGGAGGCGGCGACGGGCTGGACCGTCGCGAATTCCAACCGGGGACAGGTCTACGCCCGCTTCGTCGCGATCCGCGAGGCCCGCGACCGCATCTACCGCTTCATCATGATCGCGCCGCCGAACCCCTCGCGGGCGCTGCTGGAGGATTTCCGGGAGGTCACCTACTCATTCCGCCGGCTTAGCGCGGCAGAGGCGGCGGCGCTCAAGCCGCTGCGCCTTCAGGTGGTTCGGGTGCGCCGCGGCGACACGGTGGAGAGCCTGGCGCGGCGCATGGCCTTCGACGAGGCGCGGGAAGAGCGCTTCCGCGTGCTCAACGGGCTCGGGCCGCGCGACACCTTGCGCGCAGGCGAGCGGATGAAGATCGTTGTGGAGGGGCGGTAGGGCGCCCGCCGCGCCCTTCTGACGGATGGCTCCGGCAAGAGAGAAGGGCGGCGTCCCGGTTGCGGGTGCCGCCCTTCGCCGTTCCGGTACAGGCTTCAGGCCCGATGCGCCTCGATCAGGCCCGGTTCGCCGCCGATCTGGTCGACGACGGCTGCGCGGAGCTTCTTGAGCGCCTGGTGCTCGATCTGGCGCACCCGCTCCTTCGAGATACCGAGCTGGCGTCCCAGGGCTTCGAGCGTCACGCTGTCGTCGCGCAGCTTGCGTTCCTTGATGATGATCGCCTCGCGCGGATTGAGACGCTGCATGGCTTTCGCGATCCAGCCCGCGTGGATCTCGGAATCCCGCATGGCAATCACGATCTCGTCCGGGGTTTCGCGGGTGTCGGCAAGCAGATCCTGCCATTCGAGGCTCTCACCGTCCTCGCCGACGGGTGCGTTCAGCGAGCGATCGGACGCGGCCAGCCGCGATTCCATGTAGATCACGTCCTGTTCCCGCACGCCCAGCTTGCGGGACACCTCCTGGCGCGATTCGGGTGTCATGTGCTGCGCGCCGGAATCGCCGGTCAGCGCCCGCAGGCGGCGCAGGTTGAAGAAGAGCGATTTCTGCGCGGCGGTCGTGCCCGTGCGAACGATCGACCAGTTGCGCAGCACATAGTCCTGGATCGCGGCCCGGATCCACCAGCTCGCATAGGTGGAGAACCGCACTTCCCGATCCGGTTCGAACCGTGCGGCGGCCTGCATCAGGCCCACGTTGCCCTCCTGCACCAGATCGCCCATCGGAAGGCCATAGTTGCGGAACCGGCCCGCCATGGAGATCACGAGGCGCAGATAGGCCGTGGTCAGCTCGTGCAGCGCCTTCTCGTCGTTGTTTTCGCGCCAGCGCCGCGCAAGCTCAAGTTCGTGATCGGGGTCGAGAAGAGGCGCGCTCATCGCCTCCTTCACATACCGTCGGTTGGCGCGCTGCGTGTCGGGGGTGTCGATCGAACCCATTTCTAGCCTCGCCTTTTCCCTTGTTTCCGGCGGCCTCTCGTTCTGGCGGGGCCGCCATGCCCTTGGGCGATGCGAGCCATCGCCATCCGACTCTACGCAGATTCATAACTTCTGGATCGCTTCAAAAGTTCATTCTCACGAAAAAGAGATGTGCCGATCCCCGCACAGTCGCCCGCCCGGACGCGAAAACGCCCCGCGAACCGGCCGGCTCACAGGGCGTTTGCAAATGCCTGGATGGATACCTTTACCGCGCCGCGAGGCGCGGCGGTCAGGCCGCCGTCTTGATGAGGGCGGACTCGACCCGCTTGGCGGCGTCGTCGGCAGCGATGTTCTGCACCGCGGCCACCTCCCGCGTGAGGCGGTCGAGAGCAGCCTCGTAGAGCTGGCGCTCGCTGTACGACTGTTCCGGCTGACCGGCCCCGCGATAGAGATCCCGCACCACCTCGGCGATCGAGATCAGGTCTCCCGAGTTGATCTTGGTTTCGTATTCCTGCGCGCGGCGGCTCCACATGGTGCGCTTGACGCGCGCACGGCCCTTGAGCGTCTCGAGCGCGTCCTCCACGATCGAGGGATCCGACAGTTTCCGCATGCCCGTGGACGCAATCTTCGACGTCGGCACCCGCAGCGTCATCTTTTCCTGATCGAAATAGATCACGATCAGTTCAAGCGACATGCCCGCGATGTCCTGTTTCTCGATCGAGGTGATCTTGCCCACACCGTGGGTCGGATAGACCACGTGATCGTTGACCGAGAATTCCGCGCCCGACGTCTTCGTCGACTTCACCATGCTTCCCGCCTCGCTCCAAACCGCGTTTGTCACCGCGTTGTCATACCCGCGCGCTAACCAGACCGTGCCTCCGCGGCAAAGCCCGACAGCCTGTCCGGCCATGTTTCCGGCGCGACCCGCGCACGAAAAATCGCTGGACAGAGCGTCTGCCCGTGTGAGATTGCCTTGTTCGACAGAGACCCACCTCTGCGCCCGGCTGACATGCGCCGCGCAAGGGGAATATATAGCACAATCAAGGTGAATTTCAAAGGCGCATGTTGCAACGCCGCATTGCACCATGCGCCGGGCATGCGCGATCTCCTGCGCGCGTTGCATGGCCACAGGGGCCGCAGGGGGCCGCAGCCCCTGGCCGGCGGGGGCCCTCAGGAACCCTCGCCCGGCTCCGGGCTGAAGTACTTCTCGAACTTGCCGGACACGCCGTCGAAGTCTTTCGCGTCGGCCGGCTGGTCGCCCTTCTCGGTGATGTTGGGCCAGATCTCGGAATACTTCCGGTTGATCTCCAGCCATTGCTCCAGACCCGACTCGGTATCCGGCCGGATGGCGTCCGCAGGGCATTCGGGCTCGCACACGCCGCAGTCGATGCACTCGTCGGGATGGATGACGAGCATGTTCTCGCCCTCGTAGAAGCAGTCCACGGGGCAGACCTCGACGCAGTCCATGTACTTGCACTTGATGCAATTGTCGGTGACGATATAGGTCATCTGGCCGTCATTCCTCGACAAAAGCCCTCGAAATCAGGGGCTTGCGCAACACCGGGCTCACGCGCCGCCGCCATCGATGCCAAGCCGCTCGCGCACCCGAACCGCGGCGGCGCCGCGGTCCCGGTCGGTCACGTGCAAGAGCCCGCCGAGGCGGCGCATCAGCCCTGCCTCGATGTCGTCCACGCGGCCGTCTGCGTACACCACCTCCCACAGCATTTCAACGAGGCCGATCCGCTCCTCGGGCGACCAGGCGGTCTTGACCGCGTGCGTGAACCGGAAAAGCCCGCCCGCCGCCGCACGCTGGCTGCGCGCCTCGGCGATCATCGCCTCGACCTTGGTGTGGTCGTGCCCGCGGCGCGCGAGCAGGCTGCGGATCGCTTCCAGTTCCTCCGGCGCCTCCTCGCCGTCGGCGTCCGCTGCTTCCAGCAGCAGGGCGGTGAGGGCGGTGTCGGGATCCTGCGCAACCTCGCTCGCCGTATCGGCGGGGCCGCGCAGGAAGGTCTTGAGCTTCTCGATCACAGGGCTGCACTCCCTTGGCTTCCATGGGGCATATGGGGCCGATGGCGCGTCAGTCGAGCCCCTTGAGCCGGTCGGTCGCACGCCGGTCGCGCTTGGTCGGCCGCCCGGCGCCCGGTTCGCGCGCGCCGTCCGGGGCTGGGCCGGGACCGCCCTCGCGCGCGGGCGGTGGCGGCGAGAGATCCTCGTAGAGCGTCCGGGCCTCGGGCGCCGGACCGCGACGCAGGCCGGGCGCCACGACGCGCACGACGCGCACGCGGTCGCCGAGGGTGAAGGTCAATGTGTCGCCCGGCTTCACCAGCACCGACGGCTTGGAGACGGGCGTACCGTTGAGGCGGAAGGGGCCCGATGCGACCGCCTTTCCGGCAAGCGTGCGCGACTTGAAGAAGCGTGCGCACCAGAGCCAGCGGTCGATCCTCTGCGCCTCGTCGCGTGGGCTCTCGGTGGCGTCGCCGGTCAGGGGCAAGCGGGAGCGGCTCCGGTCAGGACCGCCGCGTCAGCGCGGCCTTGAGGTCGGCGAGCGCGGCGAAGGGCGAATCGGGATCGACAGGCTTCTCCTCCCGGCGCGGGCGGCCTCCGCCACTCTTCTGCGGAACGGCGCCGCCGGGGCCTGCATGGGCACCCGGCTTCTGACCATGCGGCTTGCCGCGCGGCTTGCCCTTGTGCGGACCCTTGCCGCCGCGCGGCGGGCGCGGGGCGCGGCCCTCTCCCTCATCCCGGCTCTGTCCCGGGCCTTCTGCTCCTGCCTGGCCTTCCGGCTTGCGGCCGCGTGGGCGTCCCGGCCCCTTGCGGCGCCAGAGCGTCTTGCTCTGTCCCATGTCGTCTGTGACGGTCTGCGCCTGGTAGCCGAGACTGCGCAGGATCGCCGCGAATTCCTCCCCGCTGCGCCCGACGAGCGACATGAGGTCGGCGTTCGCCTCGAAACTGCCCTCGGGGTTCTCGGGCCCGCGCCTGGTCAGCGGGCGCAAGGCGTCGGCCAGCCGCTCCGTCATGTCGATGCGCGCGGCCAGCGGCCCGCACACCCGGAAGCCCGCCACGCCGTAGTAGCCCTCCGGCATCTCCGGATCGACGGGCACGGTGACGAGGCCCGGCGGCGGGGCGGGCGGCACCTCTCCCAAGCCCTTGTCGAGTGCCCAGAGATAGAGCTTGAGCCGCGTCGGGGCGGGCTTCAGCAACGCGGGGACGTAGATGGAATACTCCGCGAAGCGCACGCCCCGGGCGCGCAGCTTCCCGCGGTCCTCCTGGCTCAACTGCTTCACGGTCTCGCCGACCGCGGCGCGGTCGAGCAGGCCCAGCGATTCCACGAGTTGAAAGGCGAGGCCGCGGGTGAGGCCGTCGAGATCGGACGCCTCCCGCAGGTCGAAGAGGGGGCCGAGCAATCCGCGCGCCTGGCGGCGCATCCAGTCGTCGAGGTGGCGGACGAGCTTCTCGCGCGCGTCGGCCGGCATGTGTTCGTCCACGAAGGGCTCGACCGCGGGCGAGAGCACGTCGCCGGTGGCCTTCATCCGGGCGATCAGCCGCCCGTCCCAGGTGACGCCCGCCTGCTCGGTGAAGTCGAGGGCCTTGTCCTCGGCCGCGCAAAGCGCATCGACGCGCGCCGCGAGCGCCGGTCCGAGCGCGCTTGCCGCGGCGGCGCGCAGGGCCTTGCCTTCCGCGCCCCCGGCCTTGGGGTCGGCCGTGAACACGAACCCGTCGAGGCGGCCGACATGTTCGCCCTCGACATGAACCTCGCCCTGATCGCTGACCGATGCCATGAGCTCTTCTCTCTGACGCAAGCGTCTCATTAGGACACTGGTGCGCCGGTCGATAAACCGGTGCGTGAGCCGTTCGTGTAGCGCATCCGACAGCCTGTCTTCAATCTCGCGCGTGCGTCCCTGCCAATGGCGCGGGTCGTCGAGCCAGTTCGGACGGTTGGAAATGTAGGTCCAGACGCGGGTGTGCGCGATGCGCGCGGCCAGAGTATCGATGTCGCCCTCGGTGCGGTCGAGGCGGGCGACATGGCCCGCCACCCAGTCCTCCGGCAGGGTGCCGCGGTCCGACATCAGGTATCCGAAAACCCGCTTCAGAAGGCCCACATGGTCGCCCGACAGCGTCTTGCGGAAATCGGGCACCTGCGCCACGTCCCAAAGCCTCAGCACGGCGGCGGGCCCGCCGGCGAGGCGGCGCACCTCGGGATCGCGGGCAAGCTGCTTGAGCACGAGGAGGTCGCCTGCCTCCCGCCCGCGGGCGAGCATCGGGTGGCCGGAGGGCACTTCCAGGCCGGCGATCAGTGCGTCGAGCGACGCGGGCGCCAGGTGGCTGTTGCGCCATTGCAGGACGCGGACGGGATCGAAACGGTGATCCTCGATCTGCGCGACGATCTCGGGGTCGGGCTCGCCCGCGCTGCCGGTGACGCCGAAAGTGCCGTCGGACATGTGGCGGCCGGCGCGGCCGGCGATCTGCGCCATCTCGGGCGCGGCGAGCGGGCGGGTGGTGCGTCCGTCGAACTTCTCCGTTGCGGCGAAGGCGACATGGCTCACGTCCATGTTGAGGCCCATGCCGATGGCGTCGGTGGCGACGAGGAAGTCGACCTCACCGCTTTCGTAGAGCGCGACCTGCGCATTGCGCGTTCGTGGACTGAGCGCGCCCATCACGACGGCCGCGCCGCCGCGCTGGCGGCGGATCAGTTCCGCGATCGCATAGACCTCGTTCGCGGAGAAGGCGACGATGGCGGTGCGGCGCGGCAGGCGGGAGAGTTTCTTGCCGCCCGCATAGGACAGTTCGGAAAAGCGGGGGCGGGAGACGAACTGCGCCTCGGGCAGCAGGGCGCGCAGGACGGGGCGCATCGTCTCCGATCCCATCAGCATGGTCTCGGCGGTGCCGCGGGCGCGCAGGATCCGGTCGGTGAAGACGTGCCCGCGCTCGGCGTCGGTGGCAAGCTGCACCTCGTCGACGGCGAGAAACTCCACCGGCAGGCCGACGGGCATGCTCTCCACCGTGCAGACCCAGTAGCTGGGGTGGGCGGGGACGATCTTCTCCTCCCCCGTGACCAGCGCGACGGCGGCAGGCCCCTTCACGCGCACGACCTTGTCGTAGACCTCCCGCGCGAGAAGCCGCAAAGGCAGGCCGATCATGCCCGACCGGTGCGCCATCATGCGTTCGAGCGCAAAATGGGTCTTGCCCGTGTTGGTCGGGCCGAGAACAGCCGTCGCGCGGCCGGGAAGGGGGGAGGTCGACGGCTGGATACGGGACATGACAGGCAGAGACTTGTTCCTTACCGGGGACGAAAGCAAGCGTGCCGCAGACATGTGTCTGGCTTGCGGCGGCCGCGGTAAACCGGCATTTGACCCTCGCGGCGGCGTTTCCGATACTGCGCCCCCGAAACCGAACAGATGCGCCCGGCGCCGCGGATGAGGCGCGCGGGCGTCTGCGCTGCGCAAAAGGGCCAAGGGATGAGCAAGGACAAGAGCGGACTGCCGG
>JAJLJT010000248.1:0-9966 GCA_033844555.1 Alphaproteobacteria bacterium
GCGGGCGACGTGATCGCCTGGCAGCTTGCTTTCCCGGTCCTGAACCTCGACCTGCCATGGACGAATTTCGGGCGTCTGCGTCCCCTCCATACCTCCGCGGTGATCTTCGCCTTCGGCGGCAACGTGCTGCTGGCCACCAGCTTCTATGTGGTGCAGCGGACGAGCCGGGCGCGGCTCGCGGGAGAGATGGCCCCCTGGTTCGTGTTCTGGGGCTACCAGATGTTCATCGTGCTGGCGGCAACCGGTTATGTCCTCGGGACGACCCAGGGCAAGGAATACGCCGAGCCGGAATGGTACGTGGACCTGTGGCTGACCATCGTCTGGGTCGTGTATCTGCTGGTCTTCATCGGCACGCTGGCCAAGCGCAAGGAACCGCACATCTACGTCGCGAACTGGTTCTACCTGGCGTTCATCGTGACCATCGCGATGCTGCACCTGGTGAACAACGCCACGATCCCGGTGCACTGGGCCTCGTCCAAGAGCGTCATCCTGTGGTCGGGCGTGCAGGATGCGATGACCCAGTGGTGGTACGGCCACAACGCGGTGGGCTTCTTCCTGACCGCGGGCTTCCTGGGGATCATGTACTACTTCATCCCTAAGCGGGCGGAGCGGCCGGTCTATTCCTACCGGCTGTCGATCGTGCACTTCTGGTCGCTGATCTTCCTCTATATCTGGGCCGGTCCGCACCATCTGCACTACACCGCGCTGCCGGACTGGGCGCAGACGCTGGGCATGACCTTCTCGATCATGCTGTGGATGCCGTCCTGGGGCGGCATGATCAACGGCCTGATGACGCTGTCGGGCGCCTGGGACAAGCTGCGCACGGACCCGGTCATCCGGATGCTGGTCGTGTCGGTCGCCTTCTACGGCATGTCGACCTTCGAAGGTCCGCTGATGTCGGTGAAGGCGGTGAACTCCCTGTCGCACTACACCGACTGGACCGTCGGCCACGTGCATTCCGGCGCGCTTGGCTGGGTCGGCTTCGTCAGCTTCGGGGCGCTCTACTGCCTCGTGCCGTGGCTGTGGAAGCGTCCGCGTCTCTACTCGCACCGGCTCGTGGAGTGGCACTTCTGGATCGCGACGCTCGGCATCCTTCTCTACATCACCGCGATGTGGGTGTCGGGGATCCTGCAGGGCCTGATGTGGCGTGCCTACGACGCGCTGGGCTTCCTCCAGTACTCCTTCGTGGAGACGGTCGAGGCGATGCATCCCTTCTATGTGATCCGGGCGATCGGCGGGCTCATGTTCGTCGCGGGCTCGCTGATCATGGCCTACAACCTGTGGCGCACCGCGCGGGGCGACCTCGCCGAGGAAGAGGGCTTCGTTGCCGAGCCCATTCCCGCCAACCAGCCTGCTGAGTGAGGAGACGCGCGATGTCGCTGTGGTCGAAGCACGCCATCTTCGAGAAGAACTCGGTCGTTCTTCTCGTCGGCATCCTGGTCGTCGTCGCGATCGGGGGCCTGGTTGAAATCGCCCCGCTCTTCTACCTGAAGAGCACGATCGAGAAGGTGCAGGGCATGCGGCCCTACACCCCGCTCGAACTTGCGGGGCGCAACATCTACATCCGCGAGGGCTGCTACAACTGCCACTCGCAGATGGTCCGCACGCTGCGTGACGAGGTGGAGCGGTACGGTCACTATTCTCTCGCCGCCGAGAGCATGTACGACCATCCGTTCCAGTGGGGCTCCAAGCGGACCGGGCCCGACCTCGCCCGCGTCGGCGGCAAGTATTCCGACGACTGGCACGTGGAGCACCTGAAGGCGCCCCGCACGCTGGTGCCGGAATCCATCATGCCCGGCTATCCGTTCCTGGCCGAGCGCCCGCTGGAGCTTCCGAACCTCAAGGCCGAACTGCGGGCGCTGGCGCTGGCCGGCGTGCCCTACACGGACGAGATGATCGAGAACGCCGAAACCGACCTGATCGGACAGGTCCGGGTGGACAGCGAGTGGGCGGAAGGCCTCGTCGGGCGCTATGGCGACAAGGTCCAGGTCCGCGACTTCGACGGCGATCCGTCGAGGCTGACGGAGATGGATGCGCTCGTGGCCTATCTCCAGATGCTCGGCACCCTCGTGGACTTCGACGTCTACGACCCGAGCGGCGACAACGCGCGGTAAGGGGGTAAGCACATGACCTACCAGACCGTCGCCGGCTTCGCCCAGACCTGGGGGCTTGGCTTCTTCTTCCTCATGTTCCTCGTCGTGCTGGTCTATGCGCTGTGGCCGAAGAACCGGGACCGGTTCGAACGCGCCGCCCATGCACCGCTGCGTAACGACGATTATCCGGAGAGCTGAGACATGGCGCACGAGCGCGAGAGAGACCATCACACCGGCACGGAAACCACCGGGCACGAGTGGGACGGCATCAAGGAACTGAACACGCCGCTTCCGAAATGGTGGCTCTACGTCTTCTACGCGACGATCGTGTGGTCGATCGGCTACTGGATCGTCTATCCGGCGTGGCCGCTGGCAGCGAGCTACACCAAGGGCATCTGGGGCTACTCCCAGCGCGAGCGGGTCATGGAGAACGTCGAGCAGGCCAAGGCCGCGCAGTCGGGCTTCGTGGACCGGATCCGGGAGGCCTCGCTCCAGGACATCGTCGCGGACGACGAGCTGCGGCAGTTCGCCATGGCGGGCGGCCGGGCCGCGTTCGGCGACAATTGCGCGGCCTGCCACGGCACCGGCGCGCAAGGGGCGCCGGGCGGATATCCGAGCCTCGTGGACGACGCCTGGCTGTGGGGCGGCACGCTCGACGACATCCACACCACGCTGGAGGTGGGCATCCGCGCGGACCATCCGGACACGCGGCTGAGCGAGATGCCTGCGTTCGGCGTCGACCAGATCCTCAGCCGCGAGGAGATCGACCAGGTGTCCGAATACGTGCTGTCGCTGAGCGGCACGGCCACGAACCAGCAGGCCGCGGAGGCGGGTGCGACAATTTTCGCCGACAATTGCGCCGCCTGTCATGGTGAGAATGGCGAGGGCATGGTGGAGATGGGCGCGCCCAATCTCGCCGACGCCATCTGGCTCTACGGCGGGGAGAAGGCGGACGTCGTCTACACGGTCACCCACTCGCGCGCGGGTGTCATGCCGGCGTGGAGCGGGCGCCTGTCGCCCGAGACGATCAAGCAGCTCACCGTCTATGTGCACGAGCTGGGCGGCGGTCAGTAGCGCAGGCGCCGGCGTGGCGTAACGAAAGGCAAGATGCATGTCAGCCGAGGGGCTTCAGGACCTGGCAGACAAGGCGGCCGCGGAGGCCGCGGGAGCGAAACCGGCGAACCGGGGCGCGGCCGAGGCCGCCCCCGGCGTCGGCCGCCACGAGGTCGAGCCGGTCAACAAGGCCGAAACCCGTTCGCTCTATGCGAGCCGTCCGCGAATCCATCCGAAACGCGCCAGCGGCATGTTCCGCAGCGTGAAATGGGTGGTGATGGCGGTCACGCTCGGCATCTATTACCTGTTGCCCTGGGTGCGGTGGGACCGCGGCCCCAACGCGCCCGACCAGGCGGTCCTGCTCGATTTCCCGAACCGGAAGTTCTACTTCTTCTTCATCGAGATCTGGCCGCAGGAAGTCTATTACATCACGGGCCTGCTGATCCTCGCGGCGCTGGCGCTGTTCCTGGTGACGTCCATCGCGGGGCGCGTCTGGTGCGGCTACACCTGCCCGCAGACGGTGTGGACCGACCTCATGATCGCCATCGAGCGCTTCGTGGAGGGCGACCGCAACGCGCGCATCCGCCTCGACAAGCAGCGGTGGAACGGGGAGAAGATTCTCAGGCGCGGCCTGAAGCATTTCCTCTGGCTGATGGTCGGCGTCGTGACGGGCGGCGCGTTCGTGTTCTACTTCCGCGACGCGCCGACGCTCGCCATGGAGTTCCTGACACTCGACGCGCCGTTCATCGCCTGGCTCTTCGTCGGCATCTTCGCGGCCACGACCTATCTGCTGGGCGGCCTCGCGCGCGAGCAGGTCTGCACCTACATGTGCCCGTGGCCGCGCATCCAGGGCGCGATGTTCGACGAGCATTCGCTGCTGGTGAGCTATCGCGCGTGGCGGGGCGAGCCGCGCGGTCCCCACCGCAAGGGCGAGCCGTGGGAGGGCCGCGGCGACTGCATCGACTGCAAGCAATGCGTGGTCGTGTGCCCGGCCGGCATCGACATCCGCGACGGGGCGCAGCTCGAATGCATCCAGTGCGCGCTGTGCATCGATGCGTGCAACGAGATCATGGACAGGATCGGCCGCCCGCGGAACCTGATCGCCTACGACACGCACGCCGGTCTCGCGACGGGCAAGGCGACGCGGCTGTCGCAGGTGCCCTACGTCCGGTCGCGCACCATCGTCTACGCGGTGGCCATGGTGGTCGTGGCGGCGATCATGGCGGTCACGCTCGCGACACGCGACACCATGAGCCTGAATGTCCTGCGGGAGCGCAATCCCCTGTTCGTCACGCTGTCGGACGGCTCTATCCGCAACACCTACACGCTCAAGATCATCAACAAGCTGCATCAACCGGCGACATTCCGCGTCTCTGTCAGCGGCGTCGAGGGCGCCACGGTGGCGCTGGGCGGCGAGGAGGGCGATACGCTGACCGTTCCCGCCGACGACCTGCTGAATGCGCGGCTGTTCGTCTCCGCGCCGAAGCCGGCCCGCGAGGTGAGCGACCTCGAGGTGCGGCTGGAGGAGATCGGCGGCGAGCGCAGCGCCACCTATGACACCAGCTTCCGGGGACCGGCACGATGAGCATGGCAGATCGGCAGCGCACCGAATTCCGCCTGACGGGCAAGCACGTCCTCTTCGGCCTGATCGGGGCCTTCGGCGTGATCTTCCTGGTCAACGGCATCTTCCTGACCAAAGCGATCCAGACCTTCCCGGGACTGGAGACGCAGGCCGGCTACAAGTACGGGCTGAAGTTCAACGAGCGGATCGCGGAGGCGGAGCGGCAGGCGGCGCTGGACCTGACGCTCGGCCTCGAAACGGCCGAGATCGCCACCGGGCGCTATCAGTTCGTGGTCACCGCACAGACGCAGAGCGGCGAGAGCGTCGGCCTGCGCCAGATCGAGGCGCGTCTGATGCGCCCGGCCGACATCGCCAAGGATGTGCCGGTGACGCTGACGCCCGCGGGCGGGGCGGGGCGCTTCGCTGCCGCCGTGGACGTGCCCCTGCGCGGCCAATGGGATTTCGTCCTCGGCGCCGAGACGGCCGATGGCGCGCCGGTCACGCTGAGGCGCCGGATATGGCTGGACTGACCGAAGGGATCGAGACCGGTCTCGGCAGCTGCTGCCCCACCGGCGACGACGGCCGCCTTCCGGACGCGCCCGTGGCGGCGGTGGCGGGCGCGGAAGCCTTTGTCAGGCCGCGCGAGGGCGGGGGCGCGACGCTGAACCTCGCTGTCGAGAACATGACCTGCGCGGCCTGCATCCACGATATCGAGGCGACGGCGCGCGCGGTGCCGGGCGTCGCGCAGGCGCGCGTCAACTACACCAACCGGCGGGTGACGCTGACGCTCGACGGCGCGGGCGGGAGTGCGGGCGAGGCCGCGGACGCCGCCGTCGCGGCGCTGGCCGGGCGCGGCTACCGCGTGCGCCCGTTCGACGCGGCCGCGCTGACCTCCGCCGACGAGGGTGAGATGCGCACCCTGCTGCGCGCCCTCGGCGTCGCGGGCTTCGCCGCCGCGAACGTCATGCTGCTGTCGGTCGCGGTCTGGTCGGGCCAGGCCAGCGACATGGACCCCGCGACGCAGGCTTTCTTTCACTGGATGTCCGCGCTGATCGCGCTGCCCGCCATCGCCTATGCCGGCCTGCCGTTCTATCGCAGCGCCTGGGCCGCGCTGAAGGGCCGCCGCCTCAACATGGATGTGCCGATCTCGCTCGCGGTGATCGTCGCGGGCGGCATGAGCCTGGTGCAGACGCTGCTCGAACGCGAGCATGTCTATTTCGACGCCAGCATCACCTTGCTGTTCTTCCTGCTTCTGGGCCGGGTGCTCGACACCCGCGTCCGTGCGCGGGCGCGGACGGCGGCGCAGAACCTGCTTGCCCTGCGCTCCCGTGCGGCCACGCGGATCGCGGCGGACGGAACCGCCCGGCACGTCGCGGTCGAGGAGCTGCGGCCGGGCGACCGTGTGATGGTCGCGGCGGGCGAGCGCATCCCGGCGGACGGAACGCTGGCGGCCGGCGAGGCACTGATCGACACGAGCCTCATTACCGGAGAATCGGTGCCCCGCCGCACGGTCGCGGGCGGCATGGTCCACGCGGGCACGATGAACCTGGGCGCGGCCCTGACACTGGAGGTCACGGCGCGCGACGACCGCTCGCTGCTGGCCGAGATCGCGCGCCTGATGGAGAACGCCGAACAGGGGCGCGCGGCCTATGTCCGCCTCGCGGACCGGGTGGCGCGCGCCTATGCGCCGGTCGTGCATGTGCTGGGGGCAGTGACGCTGGCGGGCTGGCTGATCGCGGGCGCAGGCGTCGAGGACGCAATGATGATCGCGGTCGCCGTGCTGATCGTGACGTGCCCGTGCGCGCTGGCGCTGGCCGTGCCGGCGGTGCAGGTGGCGGCGGGCGGAAGGCTGTTCCGGCGCGGGGTGCTGCTCACCTCCGGCGACGCGCTGGAGCGGCTGGCCGAGGTCGACACGGTCGTGTTCGACAAGACGGGCACACTGACCACGGGCGAACTGGAACTGGTGGCGGCAGACGAGGTCGCGCCTGCCGACCTGGCACTGGCCGCGCGGCTGGCGGCGGCGAGCACGCATCCGCTGTCGCGCGCGCTGGTCGCGGCCGCGCGCGGGGTCGAAGCGACGCCGCCCTATGCCATTGCGGCGGTCGAGGAGGTGCCGGGCAAGGGCCTCGTCGCACAGACCGCTTGCGGCCGCACGCTGCGGCTGGGGCAGCGGAGCTTCGCCGGTCCGCGCCTCGTCGCCGCGGAGGCCACGGGCGGGACCGAGAGCGAGATCTGGCTCGGCCTCGGCGACGGGCGGGCGGTGCGGTTCCGCTTCGCGGACCGGCTGCGCGACGACGCGCGCGGCGTGGTGCAGGGCCTGATGCACCAGGGCGTGCGGGTGCTGCTGCTGTCCGGAGACAGGCCAGAGGCCGTGCGGCCGGTCGCCGACATGCTGGGGATCGCGGACGCCGGGGCGGGGCTGAGCCCGGCGGAGAAGATCGCGCGGATCGCGGAGTTGAAGGCCGGGGGCCACAAGGTGCTGATGGTGGGCGACGGGCTGAACGACGCGCCGGCGCTCGCCAGCGCGGACGTCTCCATGAGCCCGTCGAGCGCATCGGACCTCGCGCAGACGGCCGCCGACATCATCTTCATGGGCGACAAGCTGGCCGCGGTGCCGGAGGCGATGGAGGTCGCGCGGCGGTCGCGCCGCCTCGTCTGGCAGAATATCGCGTTGAGCTTCGGCTACAACGCGGTGGCGATCCCGCTGGCCATGGCCGGGTTTGTCACCCCGCTGATCGCGGCGGTGGCGATGTCGTCCTCGTCGGTCTGCGTCACGCTCAACGCGCTGCGCCTCGCGGGCGGGCCGGGGAAGGGGAAGACGGCCGCGTGAGCATCCTGCTGATCCTCGTTCCGATCGCGCTGTTCCTCGGCCTTCTGGGCCTGGCGGCCTTCCTGTGGTCGCTGAAGAGCGGACAGTACGACGATCTGGACGGCGCGGCCCGGCGCATCCTGGAGGATGACGACCTGCCGGAGGAGCAGCGCCCGCCCCGGCAGGATCGCTAGCCCCTCAGTGCACCGTGGCCTTGTAGGCGTGCCAGGTCGCGTGCCCGACGAGCGGGAAGGCGACGGCGAGCCCGATGAAGAAGGTCGCAACGCCCAGCGCCATGATCGCCGCGACGATCACCGCCCAGAGCAGCATCGGCGCGGGGTTGCGCACGACCGCCTGAATGCTGGTGACGACCGCGGTGAGCGTGTCGACCTCCCGCGAGACCATCATCGGGACAGAAACGACGCTCATCGCGAAGACCACGGCCGCGAAGACGGCCCCGACCCCGGTGCCGACCACGAGCAGGCCGAGCCCATGCGTGGTGAAGAGCAGCGTCGGCACGAACTCCGACATCGGCGGAAACCCGGTGCCGCTGAAGAACAGGGCGAACAGCAGGTAGGCCACCCGCATCCAGAAGAAATAGGCGAGCAGCAGCACGACGCCGAAGAAGGCGAGCGAGACCGGAGAGCGGGTCTTCACCAGCGTGATGACGCCGGCGGACAGTTGCTCCCCCCCCGCGAGGCGCCGGCTCTTCTCGTAAAGGCCGACCGCCAGCATCGGCCCGAGCAGCAAAAGGCCGCCCGCCAGCGCCAGGAAGAGGGAGGCGATGTCGCTCCACACGAGGCCATAGAGAATCACGAAGGATGCAATCGTGAACACGAGGCCGTAGCCGATGCTGAGCACGGGCTGCGTCCAAAGGTCCCGCCAACCGGCGGCGAGCCAGCCCCAGGGGGCATCGCCGGGCAATGTGGCAACCGTCGCCATGCGGCCGGGCATGCTGGATTCAAGCGAACTCATCCGTAACCTCCCTGCATTGCCTTCCTCGTTCGAAGTCATGCTACCGTAAAATTCGGATGCGGGGATATGTTTCTGTCGCCGCTGCCGGGCAGGCGCCTGGCGGTGGCGCACCGGGCAGCGATGGGTTAGGGTTTCCGCAAGCCGTTGTGTTGAATTTCGAAGAGGATTATTCCGTCCGGGAATCGCAGGAAGGCGAAGGCGAGATGGGTGACAGATCCGAAGTGACAGTGGCCGCCCCCGACGGCGTGGTGACCGCGGTTCAGGGCGGACCGTCGTCGCGTTGCCTGTCCTGCGGCGTGCGCCACGTGACGATCTGCGGCGTCGTCGACGACGGCGTGCTGAAGGCGGTCGAATCGATCTCGCGCACCGTTGGCGTCGACCAGGGCGAGACGCTGTTCGTGGAGGGCGACCCGGTCACGGCGGTCTACAACATCACGCGCGGCATCGTGCGGCTGTCGAAGATGCTGCCCGACGGACGACGCCAGATCACGGGCTTCCTGTTTCCGGGCGATTTCGTGGGCCTCGGCGCCCGCACGTCGTACAGCTACACCGCCGAGGCGATGACGGCGGCCTGCCTCTGCCGGTTCGAGAAACCGCGCCTCGACAAGCTGATGCGCGAGCATCGGGAGATCGAGGACCAGCTCCTCGCCCTGATGGAGAAGGAGGTGGACCTGGCGCAGGAGCGGATGCTGCTGCTCGGCCGCAAGACAGCGGCGGAGAAGGTCGCGTCGTTCCTGGTCGCCCTGTCGGAACGGTTCGACGGTGCGGAAACCTTCCCCGTCGCCATGACGCGCGCGGACATCGCCGACTATCTGGGACTGACGCTGGAGACGGTCAGCCGCACCCTGTCGGCCTTCCAGCGCGACGGGCTGATCTCGCTGGAGCGGGCGCACATGATCCGCCTGCTCGACCGGGCGCGGCTCGAAGAAGTGACGGGAACCTGAGGCCCCGCGCCGGTCCGGGGAACCGCGCGCACCGGGGCCCCGCGGGCGCTTGGGGCTTGATCGGCGCGGCGCTCTCTCCCAAGCTACCGGACGACCAATCCGCGATGCCGGCGGCTGCGCCCGCCGCGCGCGGCATCTTGTGATGCGTTCCTCAAGGGGGAAGGAGTTGCCCATGATCAAGCACGCGCTGGCGCGCACGCTGACCGCTGTCGCGATCGTCGCCGGTTCCGCCGCTGCGGCTGCCGCGGCCGACATCGACATCGAGCTGAACAAGCTGGAACCGCAGGAAAACGGCTGCCTCGCCTACCTGGTCCTGAAGAACGGGCTGGAACAGCCGGTCACGGGGCTGCGGCTCGAAACCTATCTGTTCGACGCCGACGGCATCATCGTGCAGCCGCTGACGGTCGATGTCGCCCCGATCCGCGCGTCGAGCACGGTCATCAAGCGCTTCGTCATCCCCGCGGTGCAGTGCACGGCGATCGGGCGGGTGCACCTGAACGACGTCACCCAGTGCCAGATCGGCGGCAAGGA
>JAJLJT010000249.1:0-7566 GCA_033844555.1 Alphaproteobacteria bacterium
TTTCCCCGCCAGGCGCTGCACGCGGCGACGCTGGGCTTCCGGCATCCGCGCACGGGCGAGGAGATGCGCTTCTCCGCCCCGCTTCCGGAGGACATGGCGTTTCTGCTCGGCGCGCTGCGCAACGCCTGACGCTCCCCGCGCGTTGTGCCGGAACACGCTTGCAGGCCTCAAACATGCGCCAAGCCATTGAGCCGCCACAAAGCGTGGATATATGAGATTGTCCCGGTGGGTGATTTGGGTGGACCGGGACGCCGGGCGAGGGATCGACGCAATGGCAGGCAACACGCTTCCGACCATCACGCCTGACGGCGGCCTCAGCCGCTATCTGCAGGAAATCCGCAAGTTCCCGATGCTTGAGCCGGAGCAGGAGTACATGCTCGCCAAGCGCTGGGTCGAGCACGAGGACGCCGACGCCGCGCACCAGCTCGTCACCAGCCATCTGCGCCTCGTGGCCAAGATCGCCATGGGCTACCGCGGCTACGGCCTCCCGATCTCGGAGATCATCTCGGAGGGCAATGTCGGCCTGATGCAGGCGGTCAAGCGCTTCGATCCGGAAAAGGGCTTCCGGCTCGCGACCTATGCCATGTGGTGGATCCGCGCCGCCATCCAGGAATACATCCTGCGCTCCTGGAGCCTGGTGAAGATCGGCACCACGGCGGCGCAGAAGAAGCTGTTCTTCAACCTGCGCAAGGTGAAGGGCCAGATCCAGGCGATCGAGGAAGGCGACCTGCACCCCGACCAGGTCAAGACCATCGCGACCAAGCTCTCGGTGACCGAGGACGAGGTCATCTCGATGAACCGGCGCATGTCGGGCAGCGACAGTTCGCTCAACGCGCCCCTGCGCGCCGATTCCGAGGGCGAGTGGCAGGATTTCCTCGTGAACGAGGAAGAGGACCAGGAAACGCTGCTCGGCGAGCGCGAGGAACTGGAGCAGCGCCGCGCGCTGCTGGTCAAGGCGATGGGCGTGCTGAACGAGCGCGAGAAGCACATCCTGATCGAACGGCGGCTGAAGGAAGACCCCTCCACGCTCGAAGACCTGGCGCAGGTCTATGGCGTGAGCCGGGAACGCGTCCGCCAGATCGAGGTGCGCGCCTTCGAGAAGCTGCAGAAGGCCATGCGCGAGGCCGCGCGCGCGCAGCACCTGATGCCGGCGGGCGACTGACGGCCAACCGACGGTCGCCGCGCGGCACGAAAAAGGGGCGCCCGTGGCGCCCCTTTGCATATCCGTCGCCTACCGAGGCTGACCCTCAATCCTCGAACGGGTCGTGGAGCAGGATGGTGTCGTCCCGCTCCGGGCTCGTCGAGACGAGGGAGACCGGGCAGCCGATCAGCTCCTGCAGGCGCATCACGTACTTGATCGCGGTCGCCGGAAGGTCCGAGAAGGAGCGCGCACCCGCCGTCGACTCCGACCAGCCCGGCAGCGTCTCGTAGATCGGGGTCACGCGGCTCTGCACAGCCGCCGCCGCCGGAAGACGCTCCACCCGGCCCCCGTCGATCTCGTACCCCACGCAGACCTTGATCTCATCGAAGCCGTCGAGCACGTCGAGCTTCGTCAGCGCGATGCCGTCGATGCCCTGCTGAACGACGGCCTGGCGGACCAGAACCGCGTCGAACCAGCCGCAGCGCCGCTTGCGCCCCGTGACCGTGCCGAACTCGTGCCCGCGCTCGCCCAGCCGGCTGCCGACGGCGTTGTCCTGCTCGGTCGGGAAGGGGCCGGAGCCGACGCGCGTCGTGTAGGCCTTGGTGATGCCGAGGATGAAGCCGACCGCGCCCGGCCCCATGCCGGTGCCCACGCTGGCCGCCGCCGCGACCGTGTTGGAGGAGGTCACGAACGGATAGGTGCCGTGGTCGACGTCGAGCATGGTGCCCTGCGCGCCCTCGAACAGGATGCGGTCGCCCGCGCGGCGGTGCGCGTCGAGCGTGCTCCACACCGCGTCGGCGAAGGGCAGGATGCGCTCTGCGATCTCCTCCAGGTCGGACTTGAGCTTCGTCCGGTCGATCTCCGGCTCGCCGAGGCCGCGGCGCAGCGCGTTGTGATGGGCGAGCATCCGCTCGATCCGGTCGTCGAGCGTCGGCCCGTCGGCAAGATCGCTCACGCGGATCGCGCGGCGGCCGACCTTGTCCTCGTAGGCCGGGCCGATGCCGCGGCCCGTCGTGCCGATGGCGGCGCGTCCCGCCGCCTTCTCGCGGATCTGGTCAAGCTCCCGGTGCAGCGGAAGGATCAGCGGCGTATTCTCCGCGATGCGCAGGTTCTGCGGGCTGATCTCGACGCCCTGGCCCATCAGGCGCGCGATCTCGTCGAACAGCGCCCACGGATCGAGCACGACCCCGTTGCCGATGATCGACAGCTTGCCCGGGCGCACGATGCCCGACGGCAGCAGCGACAGCTTGTAGACCTTGCCGCCGATGACGAGCGTATGGCCCGCATTGTGCCCGCCCTGGAAGCGGACAACGACGTCCGCCCGCTCCGACAGCCAGTCGACGATCTTGCCCTTGCCCTCGTCCCCCCACTGGGAGCCGACCACGGCGACGTTGGTCATGCGTTCCGTCCCTCATCCCTGCAGCGTGCGAGGCTGTCCCCGCACACGTGAACGGGGGCGAGGTTTAGCACCCCGCCCCCGTCCGATCAAAGCCTGTTCGGGCCTTGAGGCCCGGTTGTCACTCCACGTCGAATTCGACCCGCTTGGCCTGGAGGACGTGCGGCAGATCGCGCACCCTCTCCAGCACCGCGTCGGAGACGACGTCGTCGACCGTGAGAAGGGCGATGGCGTCACCGCCCTCCTTGTCTCGGCCGAGCGCGAAGGCGGCGATGTTCACGCCCGCCTCGCCCAGCGTCGTGCCGAGCGCGCCGATATAACCCGGCTTGTCGGCGTTCGTCGTGTAGAGCATGTGGGCGGCGGGTTCGGCGTCCAGGTTGATGCCCTTGATCTGGATGAAGCGCGGCTTGCCGTCGGAGAAGACGGTGCCCGCGACCGAGCGGCGCTGCTTCTCGGTCTGGATGGTCAGGCGGATGTAGCCGTCGAATACGCCCATCTTGTCGCGCTTGACCTCGGAGAGGACGATACCCCGCTCCTTCGCCATGATCGGTGCCGAGACCATGTTCACGTCGCCCACCTGCGGGCGCAGGAGGCCGGCGAGCGTGGCGGACGTCATGGCCTTCACGTTCATCTCGGAGGCGACGCCCTCGAACAGGATCTCGACCTCCTTGATCGCGCTCTCGGTGACCTGACCCGCGAACGAGCCCAGCATCTCGGCGAGCCGCACCCACGGCTTCAGGCGCGGGGCCTCCTCCGCCGAGATCGAAGGCATGTTCACCGCATTGGTGACGGCCCCGGTCAGCAGGTAGTCGGACATCTGCTCGGCCACCTGCAGGGCGACCGTTTCCTGCGCTTCCTCGGTGGAGGCGCCGAGATGCGGCGTGCAGATCACGTTCTCGTTGCCGAAGAGCGGATGCTCCTTGGCGGGCTCGACCGCGAAGACGTCGAGCGCCGCGCCCGCCACGTGGCCGGCGTCGATGGCGTCTTTCAGCGCTTCCTCGTCGACAAGTCCGCCGCGCGCGCAATTGACGATGCGCACACCCTTGCGGGTCTTGGCCAGCGCCTCCCGCGACAGGATGTTGCGGGTCTTGTCGGTCAGCGGCGTGTGCAGCGTGATGATGTCGGCGCGCGCAAGCAGCGTGTCGAGGTCGACCTTCTCGACGCCAAGCTGCTGCGCCCGTTCCGGCGAGAGATAGGGGTCGAAGGCGATGACGCGCATCTTCAGCCCGACGCCGCGCGTGGCCACGATGGAGCCGATGTTGCCGCAGCCGATGACGCCCAGCGTCTTGCCGGTCAGCTCGATCCCCATGAAGCGCGACTTCTCCCACTTGCCCGCGTGGGTGGAGGCGTTCGCCTGCGGGATCTGGCGGGCGAGCGAGAGCATCATGGCGATGGCATGCTCGGCGGTGGTGGTCGAGTTGCCGAACGGCGTGTTCATCACCACGATGCCGCGCGCAGTGGCCTTGGGGATGTCGACATTGTCGACGCCGATGCCGGCGCGGCCGATCACCCTGAGGTTGGTGGCCGCCGCGATGATCTTGTCGGTGACCTTGGTGGCGGAGCGGATGGCGAGGCCGTCGTACTGGCCGATCACCTCGGCCAGCTTGTCCTTGTCCTTGCCGAGATCGGGCTGGAAGTCGACGTCGATGCCGCGCTCGCGGAAGATCTCGACGGCGCGCTCGGACAGCGCATCGGAAACGAGTACCTTGGGCATGGGTCCGGGTATCCTCTGAGATAAGGAAGGTCTGTCCGCCCCCTGACCTGCACGCGGGCAGGCGGGGGCGGGGGCGGTGTCATGTCGTGTGGGCGTCCGTGCCGGACGGCTCAGGCGGCCTTCGCCGGCGCAACCTGGGCGTAGGCCCAGTCGAGCCAGGGGGTCAGCGCCTCGAGATCGCGCGTCTCGACCGTGGCGCCCGCCCAGATCCGCAGGCCCGCCGGCGCATCCCGGTAGCCGTTGATGTCATAGGCGACGCCCTCGGCCTCCAGTGCATCGGCCAGCGCCTTGCACACCGCCTTCTGCGCCTTGTCGTCGAGCGCGAGGAAGGCCGGATCGACGATCTTGAGGCAGACGCTGGTGTTGGACCGCGTGTCTGGATCCCCGGCGAGGAAGTCCACCCACGGCGTCTCGTCGACCCAGCGCGCGAGCACGGCGAGGTTCGCGTCCGCACGCGCCCGCAGGCCCTTCAGGCCGCCGATGCTCTCGCCCCAGCCCAGCGCATCGAGATAGTCCTCGACCGCCAGCATGGAGGGCGTGTTGATCGTCTCGCCCTTGAAGATGCCGTCGATCAGCTTGCCGCCCTTGGTCATGCGGAAGATCTTCGGCACGGGCCATTTCGGGGTGTAGCTCTCCAGCCGGGCGACGGCGCGCGGCGACAGGATGATCATGCCGTGCTGCGCCTCGCCGCCCATGACCTTCTGCCAGGAGAAGGTGGTGACGTCGAGCTTGGCCCAGGGCAGGTCCTGCGCGAACGCCGCAGACGTCGCGTCGCAGATCGTCAGCCCCTCGCGGTCGTCGGCGATCCAGTCGCCGTTCGGCACGCGCACGCCGGAGGTGGTGCCGTTCCAGGTGAAGACCACGTCGGCGTCCTTGCGGACCGCGCCGAGGTCGGGAAGCTGACCGTAGGGTGCCTCGAGCACACGGGCGTCGGCGAGCTTCAATTGCTTCACCGCGTCGCTGACCCAGCCCGCGCCGAAGGATTCGAACGCGAGCAGGTCGACGGGACGCGCGCCCAGCATTGTCCACATGGCCATTTCGACGGCGCCGGTGTCGGACGCGGGCACGATGCCGACGAGATAGTCCTCCGGCACGCCCAGGATCGCCTTGGTGCGCTCGATGGCGTCCTTCAGCTTCGCCTTGCCGCCCTTCGCGCGGTGCGAACGGCCAAGGAATGCATTTTCGAGATTTTGCAGGGACCAGCCGGGGCGCTTGGCGCAGGGGCCGGAAGAGAAGCACGGATTGACCGGCCGTGCAGCCGGTTGAGCATTCGTCATGGATTTCTCCCATCCTCACAGATGGGTCGCGCCTCGTTGGGGAGGCGTGGCCCGCGAGCCTGTTACGCCGAAGCCGCGGCGCCGTCAACGGAGATTTTGCGCACGGGCAGATATGGTCAACGGACAGTAAGCCTGAAGCTCAAGGAAGTATTAGTAACCTTCCTTAAGATGCGTGAAAGCTTTCACCGGCAGAATGGCGTAACTGAAAACCCCTCGCGGGAGGGCCACTGCCATGCATAGTCACCTTTGCCGGTTCCTGGCGGACGACAGCGGCGCCACCGCGATCGAGTATGGTCTGATCGCGGTCGGAATCTGTCTCGCCCTCGTCGTCTCCGTGCAGACGCTGGGCACGGACCTGGCGCAGCCGTTTACCGATGTATCGACCGGCCTGACAAACTGACCGGGTCCAGCCGCGTCAGGGCTTGTCCGGAACGCGCGACGGATCGACCGTCCAGCCGTGCCACAGCGGCCCATGCCCCTTTCCGAAACCGGGCGCAAGCTCGATGGCGCGCCGCACATAGGCGATCGCCCGGCCCACCGCGCGGTCGAGCGGCTGGCCGAGCGCGAGCCCGCAGGCAATCGCCGAGGCGGTCGTGCAGCCCGTGCCATGGGTGCTGCGGCTGGCGATGCGCGGGGCCTCGAACACATGCTCGCCGTGCGCCGTCATCAGCAGGTCGCGCACCGTGTCGCCCGGGACGTGCCCGCCCTTGACGAGCGCCGCCGCAGCCCCGGCCTTCATGAGTGCCTCAGCCGCGCGGCGCTGGCCGTCGAGCGTGCCGACCGCGATGCCGGTCAGGCGCTCCGCCTCCGGTGCGTTCGGCGTGACGAGAGCCGCGCGCGGCAGAATGAGATCGCGCACCGCGCCGACCGCCCGGTCTTCCAGCAGCGGCGCCCCGCCCTTCGCCACCATCACCGGGTCGGCGACGAGCGGACAGGCATCTGCATCAGGTCTGTGTGCGTCGAGCGCGGCGGCCACGGTCTCGATCGTCTCGACCGTGCCGAGCATCCCGGTCTTCACCGCGTCCGCGCCGATGTCGTCCATGGTCACGGCGATCTGGCCGCGCACCACGTCGAGGGGGATCGGGTGGACGCCATGGACGCCCGTCGTGTCCTGCACCGTGATCGCGGTCACGGCGGTCATGGCATAGCCGCCGAGCGCGGTCACGGCCTTGATGTCGGCCTGGATGCCCGCGCCGCCGCCGGAATCGGAGCCGGCGACGATAAGTACGCGTCCGCGATGCGCCCCTGCCCCGTCCGTCATGCCGCGCCGGTCACCGCGCCGCAGATATCGTCCACGACGGCGGTGACGACGCCCTCGTCGTCGCCTTCCGCCATCACCCGGATCACGGGCTCCGTCCCCGACTTGCGGATGACGAGGCGGCCCGCGCCGTTCAGGCGCTCTTCGCCTGCCTTGATCGCGGCCTTGACCTTCGCGGTCTCCAGCGGCTCGCCGCCCGCATAGCGCACGGACTTCAGCACCTGCGGGACCGGATCGAAGAGGTGGCAGACCTCGCTCACGGGCTTGTCGGCCTCGCGGCAGACGGCCAGCACCTGCAGCGCCGCCAGAAGGCCGTCGCCCGTGCGCGCATAGTCGGACAGCACGATGTGGCCAGACTGCTCGCCGCCCACGTTGAAGCCATGGGCACGCATGTGCTCCACCACGTAGCGGTCGCCGACCTTGGTTCGGGCGAGCGTCAGCCCCTGCCCCTCGAGAAAACGTTCGAGCCCCAGGTTGGACATGACCGTCGCAACGATGCCGCCGCCGGTCAGGCGCCCGCGCTCGTGATAGGCCTTGCCGATCAGCGCCATCAGCTGGTCGCCGTCGACCTCGCGCCCCTGTTCGTCGACGATGATGACGCGGTCCGCGTCGCCGTCGAGCGCGATGCCGATGTCGGCGCGCGTCTCGATCACCTTGGCCTTGAGCGCGCCGGTCGCGGTCGACCCGCACTCCCGGTTGATGTTGAAGCCGTCGGGCGAAACGCCGATCTTCACGATCTCCGCCCCAAGCTCCCACAGCACGTCGGGCGCGACCTTGTAG
>JAJLJT010000250.1:0-19067 GCA_033844555.1 Alphaproteobacteria bacterium
CGGGCTGCCCTATGCCTTCGCCTCCCACTTCGCGCCGGCCGCCCTCGACCAGGCGGCGGAGATCTACCGCGAGACGTTCCGCCCCTCGGCGCATCTGTCGAAGCCGCACTTCATGATGGCGGTCAACGTCTATGCGGCGGAGACGGAGGCGGAGGCGCTGCGCCTGAAAAGCTCCCAGCAGCAGGGCTTCGCCAATCTGCGGCTTGGGCGGCCCGGTCCGCTGCCGCGCCCGGTCGACGACATCGCGGCGGTGCTGGGGGGCGCGACCCTCTCCATGGTCGAGCAGGCGCTCGCCGTCTCCGCCACCGGCACGCCGGAGATGGTGCGCGCGGATCTCGCCGCGCTCATCGCCCGATACCGGCCCGACGAAGTGATCCTTGCGGGCCAGATCTTCGATCACAAGGCGCGGCTCGCCTCCTTCGAGATCGCGGCGGACGTCATGCGCGCGCTCGAGGGGGTTGCGGCGGTCTGACGCGCGCATCCCGCGCCGGGCCGCCATGCCGAGGGGGAAATTGACAAGGGTGCGCCCGCGTCCCTAACCTAACGAACGTTAGAAAACTGTCCCGCGCCGTGCCTGAAGGCAGAACGACAGGAACCGCAGGGACGAACCGACCAGAGAAACGCAAGGGAAGGAATGCCTGACATGGGTGGCAACGCCGGCGACCGCTACGCGGCCTATACCAAGCTGAAGATCGACTATCCGGCGGAGCGCGTGCTGCGCATCACCTTCAACCGGCCGGAAACCTACAACTCCGTCGACGCGGAAACGCACACCCAGATGACCGACATCTGGCGCGACATCGACCGCGACCCGGATATCAACGCCGTGATCGTGACGGGCGCAGGCAAGGCCTTCTCGGCGGGCGGCGACTTCTCGCTGATCGAGCACATGACCGGCAACCACGAGGAGCTGATGAAGACGTGGAAGGAGGCCAAGGACCTCGTCTACAACGTCATCAACTGCAACAAGCCGATCATCTCCGCGATCAACGGACCGGCGGCGGGCGCGGGCCTCGTCGTGGGCATCCTCGCCGACATCTCGATCGCCGGGAAATCGGCGAAGCTGGTCGACGGCCACCCGCGGCTGGGCGTCGCGGCGGGCGACGTTGCGGCGATCATCTGGCCGCTGCTGTGCGGCATGGCCAAGGCGAAATACTATCTGCTGACCTGCAAGCCCGTGTCGGGCGAGGAGGCCGAGCGGATCGGCCTCGTCTCCATGTGCGTGGAGGACGACAAGCTGCAGGAAACGGCGCTCGACATCGCGACCGATCTCGCCAACGGGGCGCAAAGCGCGATCCGCTGGACGAAATACTCCCTCAACAACTGGCTGCGCCAGGCAGGCCCGATCTTCGACACCTCGACCGCGCTCGAGATGCTGGGCTTCATGGGCGAGGACGTGCGCGAGGGCGTGAAGTCGCACCGCGAGAAGCGCAAGCCGCAGTTCCGCAAGGACTGCCCGATCTGAGAAGAAGGCGGCTGAGACGAAGGTGTGGGGCGGGCCTGCCGGTCCGCCCCTTCGCGTGTCCGGCTATTGCTGCGTGAAGCGGGGGGTGCGCCGGCCCTCGAAGGCGGCGAGCCCCTCGCTCACATCGTCGCCCTGCAGATGCACGATGACGGCGTCCCGCTCCAGCCGGATGCCGTCCTCGAGCGGCCGGTCGAGACCCTGGCGCGCCAGCCGCTTCATCTCCGCAAGCGCCGGCCTGCTGCGCGTGGCGAGCGTGCGGGTATAGGTCATCGCCTCTTCCTCGAGGCTCGCGAGCGGCACCACCCGGTTGACGAGGCCGATGGAAAGCGCCTCGTCCGCCTCGATCCAGCGCGCGGTGAGCAAGAGATCCATCGCCCGGCGAAGGCCGACGAGGCGGGTAAGCCGCTGGCTGCCGCCCCACCCGGGCACGAGGCCGAACTGCGCGTGCTGATCGCCGAAGCGCGCGACGTCTGCCGCGATGCAGACGTCGGCCGCGAGCATCAGTTCGAGCCCGCCCGCAAGGCACAGGCCCTGCACCGCGCAGACGACAGGCAGGGGAGAAGCCTCAAGGCCTGTGAGCGTTGCATTCCCGGTGTCGATGAAGGTCGCAAGCTTGCCCGCATCGGTCCGGATCCCCTTGACCTCGGCGAGGTCTGCCCCGGTACAGAAATGCTTGCCCTGCGCGCGCAGCAGGATCGCCCGGACGGCGGGGTCCGCCTCGAACCCCCGCCGGGCGGCGTCGATCGCCTCGTGCACCGCGCGAGAGAGGCAGTTGAACTTGTCGGGCCGCGCCAGCTCGATGACGCCGACGCCGTCCTCGCTCCAGGTCTTGACGGGCTCGCTCATGGCCGCCTCACGCCTTCTTGTCGTATTGAAGCGCCACGCGGCCCGCCTTCTCGCGCGCGATCACCAGCTTCTGGATCTGCGCCGTGCCGTCGCCGATCTGCAGGCCGAGGACGTCGTTGTAGCGCTGATGGTGCGGCAGATCGGTCGTGTAGCCGTAGTGGCCGTGCAGGATCAGGCACTGGTGCAGGATCTCGCATGCGGTCTTGGGTACGTACCATTTGCACATGGCGGCCTCGGCGGTATGCCGCTCGCCCCGGTCGCGCAGCGCCAGCGTGTGGTAGCAAAGCTGCCGCATCATGGTGAGCTGGGTTTCCGCCTCGGCCAGCGGGAAGCTCACGCCCTGGTATTGCACGATGGGCGCACCGAACGCCTCGCGCTCCTTCACATACTCCCACGTCTCGTCGACCGAGGCCTGCGCCGCCGCAAGACATTCGAGCCCGATGAGCGCGCGGGAGAAGTCGAAGCCGACCATGATCGTGCTGAAGGCGCGGTCCTGCTCCGACATCATGCATTCGGCGGGCACGTACACGTCGTCGAAGAAGGCCGAACCGCGCGCGACCGGCTTCGTGCCAATGTCGTCGAAGGCGGTGCGCGTGATGCCCTTCTCGCTGAGGTCGACGAAGAAGGCGCTGACGCCGCGCGAGGCGCCCGCAGGGTCGCCCGTGCGTGCGAAAACCACCGCGGCGTCGGCCTGGGTGGAGAAGCTCATCGACGTCTTCTCGCCGTTGAGCCGCCAGCCATTGCCCGACCGCTCCGCGCGAAGCTGAAGGTTGGCCGCGTCAGAGCCGCCGCGCGGTTCCGTGAGGCCGAGGCCGATGATCGCCTCGCCGGCCGCGACCCGCGGCACCCACTCCTTCGCGATGTCGGGCGAGGCGTGCTTGACCACCATGCCCCCCATCAGCGAGGCCAGAAGCTGGACATAGCTGATGTTGAAGTCCGCGTAGGCGATTTCCTCGATGATGACGCCGGCGGTCACCGAGCTTTCGCCCATGCCGCCGTACTGCTCGGGCAGGTCGCAGCCGACGAGGCCGAGCGCCCCCATCTCCTTCACCAGCGCGCGGTCGATGTCGTGCGTGCGCGCCCGCTTGAGATAGCTGGGGGCCAGCTTCTCCCGCGCGAAGCGGCGTGCTGCCTCGCGGTAGGCCTGCTGTTCTTCGGTATGCTGGAACGGTGCGGTCACGGGGTTTTCCCTCCACCTCGGGTCGAAAGGGCCGCGCAGCCGGGCGAGACGCAGGGACAGGACCGGCCGCGGGGGCGGCAACGGCCGCCGCGCGTGCACGTGACGCGCGGCGGCGGGGGCTCAGCCGTGCATGGTCAGGCCGCCGGAGACCGAGATGGTCTGCCCGGTGATGTAGCCTGCGTCGTCGCTCGCCAGGAAGCAGACGATGCCCGGGTAATCCTCGGGCTGGGCCAGGCGGCGCAGCGGGATCGCCCGCTTCAGACCCTCGACGATCTTCTCGCCGCTCTCGCCCTGCGCCACCTCCGCGAAGAGGGGGGTGTCGGTCGGTCCGGGCGCCACATTGTTCAGCGTCACGCCGGAACGGGCGAGTTCCCGCGCCACGGTCTTGGTGAAGGCGATGAGTCCGCCCTTGCAGGCGGAATACACCGCCTCGCCGGAAGAGCCGACGCGGCCCGCGTCGGACGCGATGTTGATGACGCGCCCCGCGCGCTGGTCGACCATGTGCGGCAGCACGGCGTGATGCATGTTGAGCGCGCCGTAGAGATTGATGTCGACGACCTTCTTCCACAGGTCCATGTCGGTCTGCAGGAAGGGCACGATGCGGTCCCAGCCGGCATTGTTGACGAGAATGTCGATGCGGCCGGCAGCCGCCAGTTCGCCGACCGCCTTGTCGACTTGCGCCCGGTCGGTGATGTCCACGGTGAAGGCGCGCGCCTTGCCGCCGTTCGCAACGATCTCGTCGGCGGTCTTTTGCGCACCGTCGCCGTTCATGTCGAAGATCGCGACGTTCGTGCCCTCCTCGCCGAAGCGGCGGCAGATGGCGCGGCCGATGCCGCTGCCGCCCCCGGTGACGATGGCTGTCTTGCCGTTCAGGCCCCTCATGTCTATTACCCCTCCCCGTGCCCGGCTGCGCGCCGCCCTTGCGGCGGGCACGCGCCGTGCCTTGCTTGTTTCTAACGTACGTTAGAAATTAGTGGGGCGCAGCCGCCGCTGTCCAGAAGGAACTCGCTCGATGACCATGCCGGCGACGCAGACCGCACCTGTCGTGCCGATGAAGAAGTCCGACCGCACGCGCGAGGAGATCCTGCGCAGTGCCGCGCGGCTGTTCCGCGACAGGGGCTATCATGCCTCCACGCTGCGCGAGATCGCGCAGGAGGCGCGGATCAAGGCCGGGAGCATCTACTACCATTTCGGCTCCAAGGACGAGATCATCGACGAGGTGCTCGATCTCGGTCTGCGGCAGATCTTCCTCGCGGTCCAGGCAGTCATGGCGGCGGAGCGCGACAACCCCGACCACCGCGCGCGGATCGGGCGTGCGATCCGCGAGCATCTCAACCTGCTTGTCGAACATGGCGAGTTCACCTCCGCAAACATCCGCATCTACGGCCAGCTGCCCGAGGACGTGCGCGCCCGCCACCGGCCCTTGCGGCGCCAGTACGCGCAATTGTGGGAAGACCTCCTGACCGAGGCGCGCGACGCCGGTGCGATCCGCAGCGACATCGACATCGTGCCGCTGCGCCAGTTCCTGCTGGGTGCGCTGAACTGGACGGTGGAGCTTTTTCGGCCCGACCGGGCATCGCTCGACCTTCACGCCGACCGCTGTCTTGCGCTGGTCCTCGACGGGATCAGCACGGGGACACGTAATGGCTTGTAGGGTTTTCTAACAAGGGTTAGCTTTTTTCCCTGAGGGTGCGGCACAGCATCGCAAAACGATCGCACCTCGCATGGGGAGGAACGGCTCTTGACCGAAAAGGGCGCGGACCCGGGCTTCGGCTTCGGGGATGAGCAGTTGCGCGACACGCCGACGGTGTACCGGCCGGACCTGTTCGCCGGTCAGACGGTTGTGGTGACAGGTGCCGGCAGCGGTCTTGGAAAGGCGATCGCCACGCTGTTCGCGCGTCTCGGCGCCACGCTGGCGATCTGCGGCCGCAACGAGGAGAAGCTGGAGGCCTCGGCGGAATTCCTGCGCAGTTTCGGCGGCGAGGTGACGGCGCTGCCTCTCAACATCCGCGACCAGGAGGCGGTCGAGGCCTTCGTGGCCGAAGTCTGGGAGCGGCACGGCGGGATCGACGTGCTGGTGAACAATGCGGGCGGGCAGTTCCCGCAGCCTGCGCTCGACTTCAAGCCGAAGGGCTGGCTCGCCGTCGTCGACACCAATCTCAACGGCACCTGGTGGGTGATGCAGGCGGTTGCCCGCCGCATGGTCGAGGCCGGCCGGCCTGGGGCGATCGCCAGTATCGTGGCCGATATCTGGCGCGGCATGCCGGGCATCGCGCACACCTGTGCGGCGCGGGCGGGCGTCATCTATCTGTCGAAGTCGGTGGCGGTCGAATGGGCGCCGCACGGCATCCGGGTCAATTGCGTGGCCCCCGGCTGCTGCGAGTCGACGGGCTTCTCCAACTATCCGCCCGAGGGCACGGCGACCTATTGGGAATCGAATCCGTTCCTGCGTCCGGGCGACGAGTGGGACATTGCGGAAGCCGTCGTCTATCTCTGCGCGCCGTCGGGCAAGTTCATCACCGGCGAGGTCCTCACCGTCGACGGCGGTCAGCAGATGTGGGGCGACCCCTGGCCCACGGGGCGGCCGGAATATTTCCGGCTGAAGGAGAGCGGCGCATGACCGGCCGGTCGCCGATCCTCGCGTGCGAGGGGATCGAGCGCCGCTTCGGCGGGCTTGTCGCGGTGACCGGCGTCGACCTCGATATCCAGCCGGGGGAAATATTCGGCCTCGTCGGTCCGAACGGTAGCGGCAAGACGACGCTGACCAACGCCATCACCGGGTTCTATCCGCCCGACCAGGGGCGGGTCCTGTTCGACGGCAAGGACATCACCGGCCTGTCGCCGCACCGAATCGCGGGATTGGGGCTCGCCCGGACCTTCCAGAATCTGGCGCTGTTCAATGGCCTGACGGTGCTCGACAACATCCTGCTGGGCCGGCACGTGCACATGCGCCCCAGTGTCTTCCGGACGGCGCTGTACTGGTGGCTCAGCAAGCCGGAAGAAATAGCGAACCGCGAGGTTGCCGAGGAGATCATCGAGTTCCTTCAGCTGCAGGGCATCCGCAACGAGCTCGTGGACGGCATTCCCATGGGCCTCAAGAAACGGGTGGAGCTTGCCCGCGCGCTCGTCTCCGAGCCGCGCCTGCTGATCCTCGACGAACCCATGGCGGGCATGAACCAGGAAGAGAAGGAGTACATGGCGCGCTTCATCCTGGATGCGCGCGACGAACGCGGGGTGAGCGTGCTGCTGATCGAGCACCACATGGACGTGATCGTCGGCGTCTGCGACCGGATGCTCGCACTCAACTATGGCGAGATGATCGGCATGGGGGTGCCGAAGGATGTCGTCGCCGACCCGCGCGTGGTCGAGGCCTATATCGGGGGCGCGCATGCCGCAGAGTGAGCGCCGCACCGCCAGCACGGAGCCGATGCGCGGCGGGGGTCCTTCGTCGGATACGACCCTCATCCGTATCCTGGCGGACAATGCGCAACGGTATCCGGACGCCGTCGCCTTCCGCGAGAAGGATCGCGGCATCTGGAAGGAAACGAGCTGGGCCGCCTTCTACGGCGAAACGCTGCGCGCCGCCGCAGGTCTCGAGGCGCTGGGCTTTCAGAAGGAAGACGCGCTGCTCATCCTCGGTGACAACCGGGTTCGGCTCTACGCGGCGATGCTGGCAGCAGGCACGCTGGGCGGCTACGCCATGCCGGCCTATCCCGACGCCACCATCGAGGAACTGCGGCATTTCGTCGACGAGGCGCGCATCCGTGCAGTCGCGGCGGAAGATCAGGAGCACGTCGACAAGGCGCTCGAGCTTGTCGCGGCCGGATATGACATCGAGCACATCGTCTATGACGATCCGCGCGGCATGGGCCATTACAGCTTCCACGGCCTGAAATCGTGGCAGGATCTGCGGCGGATGGGAGAAGAACGGCTCGCTGCCGAGCCGTCGCTCGAGGCGGATCTGCTGGCACGCTGCGGACCGGACGGACCGGCGGTGTTCATGCATTCTTCCGGCACCACGGGCAAACCGAAGGGGATCGTGCTCAGCCAGCGCAACCTGCTGGCGGGTGTGCGCAATGCGTACCAGGGCGGCGCCTTCGACGAGGGCGAGGAAGTTCTCGCCTATCTGCCGATGGCGTGGGTGGGCGATTTCGCCGTGACGATCGCCGCAGGGCTGGCCTGCCGTTTCGCCATCAACATACCCGAGCAGCAGGAGACCATGCTGCGCGACATGCGCGAGGTCGCGCCGACCTTCTACCTTGCCGCGCCGCGCAGCTGGGACAATCTTCTGACCGCCATCCAGGTGCGGATGGAAGGGTCGACGCCGCTCAAGCGCGTGCTCTACCGCTTCTTCATGGGCCGTGCGGTCGCGGCGGAGAACCGCGCGCTCAAGGGCGGCGGGCCGGGCCGTTGGGAATGGCTCTGGCGCAGCGTGGGCGAGACGCTGATCTTCGGCCCGATCAAGGACCAGTTCGGCTTTTCGCGGCTGAAGAACGCGCTGACCGGGGGCGAGGCGATCGGGGAGGACACCTTCGTCTTTTATCGTGCATTGGGTATCAAGCTGCGCCAGCTGTACGGCCAGACCGAGACCAGCGCCTTCAACGCGATCCAGCGCCCGGACGAGGTGCAACTGCATACCGTCGGCCGGCCGCTTCCGGGCGTCGAGGTGAGGATCGCCGAGGATGGCGAGATCATGCTGCGCGGCGAGAGCGTGTTCGCCGGCTATTTCCATGATCCTGCAGCATCGGCGAAGGCGCTGGAGGATGGCTGGCTGCATTCCGGCGACGCGGGCTATCTGGAGGAGGACGGACACCTGGTCGTTCTGGGCCGGCTCTCGGAGGTCGTGCACACTGCGGCAGGCGAGCGGTTCGTGCCCAATTACATCGAGAACCGCATCAAGTTCAGCCCTTACGTCCGCGACGCCGCGGTAGTGGGCGCCGGGCGCGACCGGCTCGCCACGATGCTCTGCATCGATTTCGATGCGGTGGGCCATTGGGCGGAGATGAACGGTGTGCCTTATGTCTCCTACGCGGATCTGTCGCAGCGCCCCGAGGTTCTTGACCTGCTCGCCGGGGCCATCGCACGCACCAACGAGGCGCTGCCGGATGGCCTCAAGGTTCGCAGGTTCGTCAGCCTTCACAAGGAATTCGACGCCGACGACGGCGAAATCACGCGGACGCGCAAGCTGCGCCGCAACGTGGTCGAGCAGCGTTATGCCCCCGTGATCGACGCGCTCTACAGCGACCGTACCGACGTCGAGGTGGAGGCGCCGATTACCTACGAGGACGGCACGACAGGGGTCATCCGCCGCACCTTGCGCCTGCGGGAGGTCTAGATGGAAGCGATCTTCGTTCTCGAGCTTGCCGTCAACGGCGCCCTGACCGGGCTGCTCTACTCGCTGGTCGCGATCGGGCTGGTGCTGATCTACAAGTCCTCCTCGGTGCCCAATCTCGCGCAGGGCGCGCTGACCATGATGGGGGCTTACCTGGTGCTGGCCTTCGCGCAGCAGGCGGGTGCACCGTTGTGGCTCGCGATCCCGCTGGCGATGGTGACCATGTTCGGCGCCGGTCTGGCCATCGAGCGCGTTGCGCTGCGCCAGCTTGCGGGCCGCCCGATCGTCATGATCCTGATGATGACGCTCGGTATCGAGATCTTCCTGCGCGCGACCATCATGGCGATCTGGGGCGGGGCGTCCCGGCCGATGGGGCTGGGGGTGAGCTACGATCCGCTTTTCGTCGGTCCGCTGCTGATCAGCCGTGTCCACCTGATCGGCGCAAGCGTCGCCGTCGGCGTGTTCGTGATCTTCCTGTTCTTCTTCCGCACCCGCCTCGGCATCCGGCTCAGGGCGATTTCCGACGACTACACCGCCTCCTGGTCGGTGGGCATCCCGGTGGAGGGCGGCATCGCGCTCTCCTGGGCTCTCGCGGCCGTCGTCGCGACCGTCGGCGGCGTTCTCTGGGGCGAGGTGCAGGGCGTCGACCAGGCGCTGTCCTTCCTGTTGCTCAAGGCGTTGACGGTGGCGGTTCTGGGAGGGCTCGACAGCATCGGGGGCGCGCTACTCGCCGGCATCCTGCTCGGCGTGCTCGAGAACGTCGTTTCCGCCTATCTCGACCCGCTGGTCGGAGGCGGCAGCCGCGATCTCGTGGTCGCGGCGGTCCTGATCCTGACCGTGATGATCCGCCCGCACGGCCTCTTCGGCCGTCACGACATCGAAAGGGTCTGACCGGCCATGTTCTATCGTCAGGCAGGCATAAGACACACCGACTATGGCGCGGACAGGGAGCTGTTTCCGATCCGGGCGGACCGCTACATGCTGGCGGGGCTGGCGGTGCTTGCGCTCGCGGCGCCGGTGCTGGTGAGCGACCTGCATCTCAACAGCTACATCCTGCCCTGGCTGATCTGGACCACGGCGGCGCTCGGCCTCAACCTCGTGCTGGGCTGGGCCGGCCAGCTTCACCTCGGCTATGCGGCGGTGATGGCCGTGGGCGCCTATTCGGGGGTCCATGCCGCGCGGTTCGGCGTCCCCTGGGAGGGGGCGATCCTGATCGCCGGTGTCTCGGCGGCGCTGATCGGCAGCCTGTTCGCGGTCACCGCCCTGCGGGTGAAGGGGCTCTACCTGGCGCTGACGACGCTGGCGATGCAATTCGTGATGGATTGGGTGCTGACGCATTCGCCCGGCATCACGGGCGGCAGCCATGCCTCGCTGCAGGCGCCGCCATTCCGTCTCCTTGGGCAGCGGATCGACAGCGACGCCGGGCTCTACTACGTCGCGCTTTTCTGGTGCGTCCTTGTCACGGTGTTCCTGCTCAACCTGCGGCGGACGGCGCTCGGCCGGGCGCTCGTCGCGGTGCGCGAGAAGGATTATGCGGCGGCGATCCTCGGCGTGAACAGCTTCCGCTACAAGCTGGTGGCGTTCGCGGCCTCGGCCTTCATCGGGGGTATCACGGGCCTGCTGCTGGTGGCGTGTTTCTACTTCTCGGTCTCGCCGGAACAATACAACGTCAATGTCTCGATCCAGGTGCTGGCCATGGTTATCATCGGCGGCCTGGGGAGTATCATCGGCTCCTATTTCGGGGCCGCCCTGATCCTGCTGACGCCGGGCATCGCGAACGGGCTGTTCGCATCGGCTTCGGATCTGCTGGGTCTTCAACTCAGCCCGGAGACGCTTGCCCATGTGCCGAACGCGGCCTATGGCGCGCTGATCGTCGGCTTCCTGATCGTGGAGCCGCTGGGCCTCGGAAAGATCTACGGCAACATCAGAAATTATCTTCTCGTCTGGCCGTTCGGATACGTGAAGAAGTAGCGGGATGCCGACATGACAGCCGAAACGGATGCCGCTCCGATCCTCTCCCTCAACAATGTCGAGGTGATCTACGACTTCGTGTCGATGGCGGTAAAGGGCATTTCGCTGAGCGTGCCGGAAGGTGGCATGGTGGCGCTGCTGGGTTCGAACGGTGCCGGCAAGAGCACGACGCTCAAGGCGATCAGCGGGCTGCTCAAGGCCGAACGCGGGCGGGTGAGCCGCGGCGAGATCGACTTCCAGGGGCAGCAGATCGTCGACATGCCGCCGCAGGCCCGCGTCACCATGGGCATCGTGCAGGTGCTCGAGGGGCGGCGCGTGTTCGAGCACCTCACGCCCGACGAGAACCTCGAGGCGGCGGCCGCGCGAAGCCTCACCAGCGGCCAGATCGCGGCGGAGAAGGATCGTATCTACGGATATTTCCCGCGCCTCCACGAGCGGCGCAACGCTCAGGCCGGCTATCTCTCAGGCGGCGAACAACAGATGCTCGCGATCGGGCGGGCGCTTATGACGCAGCCGAAGCTGCTGATGCTCGACGAACCCTCACTCGGCCTGGCGCCCTTCCTGGTGCGCGAGATCTTCGACATCATCCAGCGCATCAACCGGGAGCAGGGGCTATCGGTCCTGCTGGTCGAGCAGAATGCGCTCGCCGCGCTGGAGATCGTGTCGCACGGGTATCTGATCGAGAACGGGCGCATCGTCATGCACGATACGGCGGATGCGCTGCGCGCGAACTCCGACATCCAGGAGTTCTACCTTGGCGGCTCGGAAGGCAAGAACTTCCGGGACATCAAGCACTACAGCCGGCGCAAGCGCTGGCTGACCTGACCGCAGGCAAGCAAGGCCGCGACAACGGCCGGAAGAGGGAGGAAACCCATGAAACTCGCAAGACGCATCGCAGGTGTGGCGGCGGGGGTCGGTCTCGCGGCCGCTTTCGCCGTGCAGGCCCAGGCAGCGGAGCCGGTGAAGTTCGGCATCTGCTACGACCTCAGCAAGGCCTATACCTTCATTTCGCCTCAGGTTCTCCAGGGGGCCAAGGACCTCGCGACCCTGATGAACATGAAGGGCGGACTCGAGGGCCACCCCATCGAGATGGTGGTGCAGGACCACGGCAACGAGCCGCAGCGCGGCATCGAATGCTACGAGCGGCTGAAGCGGGAAGGCGTGATGATTTTCGACACGCTGTCGACGCCGGTCTCCATCGCGGTCCTGCCGCGCATCATGCAGGA
Organism: Alphaproteobacteria bacterium; assembly: GCA_033844555.1. GTDB lineage: Bacteria > Pseudomonadota > Alphaproteobacteria > Futianiales > Futianiaceae > Futiania. The sequence goes on from JAJLJT010000250.1 coordinate 12,021, forward strand.
CCAGAACATCCTGCTGCAATCGCTGGTCGGGCGTGGCGACGCGATCGACGGCGACGTGTTCAAATGGGTATTCCCGGTCGGCCCGACCTATTGGGGCCAGGCGGCCAACGATATCGAGTTCATCCGCCAGAAGAGCGGCGGAAAGCTGGAAGGCGTAAAGGTCGCCTTCGTCTATCTCGACTATCCCTTCGGGCAGGAGCCCATCGGCATCCTCAAGAAGCTGGCCGAGAAGGAAGGCTTCGACCTGCAGCTCTTCCCCGTGCCGCTGCCGGGCAACGACCAGGCCACGACCTGGAGCCAGATGCGCCGGTTCCAGCCAGACTGGATCATCAGCTGGATGTTCTCCAACGCGCACGTCGTCGCCTCGCGCGAGATGAAGCGCAACGGCATCCCGATCACCAAGTACCTCTCGGTGAACTGGCTGAACGAGATCGACATCCGCAACATCGGCCCGGAGGCGGCGGCCGGCCTCAAGCGCGGCACCAACGTGGCCGGTGGCCAGGAGGTTCCGATCATCGCCGAGATCATCGAGAAGGTGTACGGCGCGGGCAAGGGCGCGGGCGACCGCAAGGCGATCGAGGACGTCTATTACAACACGGGCGTCGCGATCTATTCGGTCGCGTTCGAGGCCGTGCGCAAGGCCATCGCCGACCATGGCTGGCCTCTGACGCCTCAGAAGGTGAAGGCCGGGTTCGAGAGCCTGAAGGAGTTCGACGCCAACGGCCTGCTCGCGCCCGTCACGGTCACGGCCAGCGATCATGGAGGCGGCGGCAAGACCCGCGTGGAAACGTGGGACGGGACGAAGTGGGTTCCGGAAACGGACTGGCTGTCGGCCTATACCGACGTGGTGTGGGAAAAGGTCCGCGAAGAGAGCGCGAAGTTCGCCAAGGACCAGGCGAAGCAATAGCGAGCGCGCCCCGGGGGCAAGAGCCGCCGGGTCCGCACGTTGTCTGCATCTTGGACCGCCGCCGGCAGCCGCCAGGCCACCGGCGGCGGCGTCCATTCCGGGACCGGCGGTCGCAATCTCCGCGTTGGCCTGCCATGCCTGTGCGACGCTGGACACCTGACGCAAGGTGATGGACACTTGTCCGTACAGCTACGTATGACGCCGCGTCACGGCACAGCCGTGACAACAAGAGCGAACCTGGGAGGTGACATGAGCGTTCGACCGACGCGCCGTTTGCGCGAACTTCTGGCTGGGCCGGACCTGGTGATCGCGCCGGGCGTTGCCGATGCGCTCAATGCGCGGATTGTCGCCGAGACCGGTTTCGATGCGATCTACATGACCGGGGCGGGAACGACCGCCGTGCGTCTCGGTATGCCGGACGTGGGCCTGATGACCATGGTCGAGATGGCCGACAACGCGGGCCGGATCGCCGATGCCTCCGGCCTGCCTCTGATCGCCGACGCGGACACCGGCTATGGCGGGCCGGTCAATGTCATGCGGACCGTTCGGACCTTCGAGAAGGCGGGCGTCGCCGGGATCCACATCGAGGACCAGCAGTGGCCGAAGCGCTGCGGCCACCTCTCGGGCAAGACGCTGATCCCCGCGGCCGAAATGGCCGCGAAGATCCGCGCAGCCTGCGATGCGCGTCATGACGACGACTTCGTCATCATCGCGCGGACCGACGCGCTCGCGGTGGACGGGATGAACGCCGCGCTCGACCGCGCCGCCGCCTACGAGGAAGCGGGCGCCGACCTGATCTTCGTCGAATCCCCCCGCAACATGGAGGAAATCTCGGCGATCCCGCGCGCGCTGACCAAGCCCGCGCTCTTCAACATGGCGTCCAGCGGCAAGACCCCCTTCCTGTCGAAGGAGGAGATCGCGGCGGAGGGCTTCAAGCTGGCGATCTATCCGAATTTCGCACTGCTCTCCGCGATCTCGGCGGTGCGCAAGACGCTGGGCGAACTGAAGCGGACCGGCACCGTCAGCCACATCGTCGACGACATCGCCTCCTTCCGGGAGTTCTTCGACCTTATGGGCATGAAGCAGGTGCAGGAGATGGAGGCGCGCTACGGCATCGACGAGGCCACGCGCGTCGACTACTGACGGAAAACCAGAACAAGAAGCCGCCAACGGCAAACGAAAGCAAGGGGAGACAACGCAGTGATCAAGGCACTTTCGCTCATCGCCGCCGGCCTCGTGGCCATGGCGGGCAGCCTGGCGCCCGCGGCGGCGCAGGATGGCAAGGACTGGCCCAAGGACGACACGCGTATCCGGATCGTCGTGCCGTTCGGGACGGGCGGCAGCACGGACAGGCTTGCCCGCTCCATCGCATCCTTCCTGCCGAACCACCTGAACGACACGCCCGTGACGGTTGTGAACAAGCCCGGGGCATCCGGCTCCGTCGGTTCGGCGTGGTTCATGCAGCAACCGGCGGACGGCAGCTGGTTCCTGGTGACGCACGCCGTTCCCTATCTCGCCAACAACATCCTCGTGATGAACGCGCCGGTGAAGTGGGAGGACTACGAGTTCATCAACATCCAGTGGCCGCAGAGCCAGCTCTTTGCCGTCGGCAAGGACACGGGCTACACGACGCTCAAGGAGCTGATCGAGGATATCCGCAACAATCCTGGCAAGGTCAGTTCCTCGATCCTGCACGGTTCGGGCGCGCACCTGCAGCTTCTCATCATGCTCGACAAGCTCGGCATTCCCCGGGACAACGTGCGCTGGGTGACCTACCAGGGCGGCGGCCAGCAGCGTTCGGCGGTGGCTGGCGGCAACGTGACCTTCATGTCCACGTCCGCCGACGGGACCGAGGGGATCAAGGACCTGATCACGCCGCTCGCCATCCATGCCGAAGCCGAGGATCCGAACTGGCCGGGCGTGCCTCTGGTCAACGACGTGCTGCAGAAGGAATACGGGATCACGGTCCCGGGCGTCGGCAACACCTACGCCTCCCTCGTCGGGCACAAGGCCTTTCGCGAGCAGTACCCGGAGCGCTGGGAGACCTTCGTGAAGGCCTACGAGGAGATGCTCAAGAGCGAGGACTACCAGAAGTTCGCGAGCCGCTCGAGCCTTGGGGCCGAATGGTTCGGGCCCGAGAGGTCCACAGAGATCCTCAACTCCGGCTATGCCGTGATGGAGGAATACAAGGACACCTTCGAGAAGTAATCCACGTGTCCTGTGCGGACGGGCCGGAGGCGCATTTTGCCCCCGGCCCGTCTGGCGTCCGTCGGAGGGTCTGCCATGAGCCGCCTGCGCCTTCGCGCGCCGTCCTGGGGGCATCTCGCCTTCATCGGTTCGGCCGCGGCTTTCCTTGTCTGGTATTTTCTCGATGCCTATGGGGCGTCTTCCCGGCTCGAGAACCTGATGCTGATCGGCCCGGCCACGCTCGTCGGGCTGGGGTTGTGCATCTTCCTCGCGGCGGCCGAGGTCCTGACGCTCGAAGGTGCGCCGGAGCGCGAAGCGCTGCCGTCGATAGACCCGCGGGTGCCTGCCTTCATGGCGCTTCTCGCGGCCTATGTGGCGGCGCTTGTCTTCGATGTCGGCTTCGACGTGGCCAGCCTTGTCTTTCTTGTCGCCTCGCTGTGGGTGCTGGGGGAGCGGCGGCCGGTGCTCCTCCTCGTCTTTCCGGCCGTCTTCACGGTCCTGATCGTGCTCGGCATGCAGGAGTTGCTGAGTGTGCCGGTTCCCACCCTTCTCTTCGACGATATGTGAGGGGCGCCTGACATGATCGACATGGCCGGTGTCGCGGGCGCGTTCGACATCCTCACCCACAATGCGGGCGCCTGGCTGGTTGTCCTGCCAGGCCTGTTGATCGGGCTGATCTTCGGGGCGGTTCCGGGTCTCTCGATCTCCATCGGCATGGCGATCTTCCTGCCGCTCACCCTCTACATGGATTTCCTTCAGGCTATCCTGTTCCTGACGGCGGTGTTTACCGGCGGCGGTTTCGGCTGCGCGATTCCGGCGATCCTGATGAACATTCCGGGCACGTCGGCCGCGGTCGCGACGACCTTCGACGGCTATCCCATGGCACGGCGGGGCGAGCACAACATGGCGCTGGGCGTGGCGCTGGCCGCGTCGACCATCGGCACGGGGCTCAGCTATCTGGTGCTGTTCCTGTTCGTCTCGCCCATCGCGTCGGTCGTGCTGCGGCTCGGGCCCTCGGAGATGTTCGTGGTGGCGATCTGGGGCATGTCGCTGATCGCCGTGCTGCGCGAGCGCTATTTCGCACGCGGTCTCCTGGCCGGTGTCCTCGGCCTGCTGATCGGCACGATCGGGGTCAGCGCGCTCGGCTCCTTCCGCGGAACCATGGGCTCGATCTACCTGTTCGACGGGGTGCCCGCGATCCCGGCCCTGATCGGGCTCTTCGCGGCGTCGGAACTGTTCAACCTGATCCGCGCCGACTACCTGGTGGCCGACGAGGAGAAACGGCGGCTGAACCTGCGCGGCATCCTCGCGGGCGTGCGGCTGGCGCTGCGCCACCCTGTCGAGATCCTGCGCGGCGGCGTGATCGGCAGCCTGATCGGCGCGATCCCGGGCGTGGGGTCCTCGGTCGCGAACCTCGTCTCCTACGCGGACGCGAAGCGGCGCGCGGGCGCGGGCGGCAATTTCGGAAAGGGCGACCCGCGCGGGGTGATCGCGTCGGAAAGCGCCAACAGCAGCTCCGAGGGCGGCTCCATGGCGACGCTGCTCGCGCTCGGCATCCCCGGCGGCGGCGGCACGGCGATCATGCTCGCGGCCTTCGCCACGCACAATGTGACGGGGGGGCCGCGCTTTCTCGCCGACAACACCGACGTGGTCTACGCGATCATCTTCGGCAACCTGGTGCAGGTGATCCTGCTGCTGATCGTCGGCCTCGGCTTCATCTTCGTCGCCAGCGCCATCGTGAAGGTGCCGCTGCGCCTGCTGGTGCCGACGGTCATGATGATGGCGCTCCTGGGCTCCTACGCCTACACCGGCAGCATCGCCGGGCCGGTCACGGTCGCGGTGTTCTCCGCGCTGGGCTGGGTCATGCGGCGCTATGAGTATCCGGTCGCGGCGACGGTCATCGGCATCCTGCTCGGCGGCATGATCGAGGGGGAGATGCTGCGCACCTACCAGCTCGCGAGCGGGCAGTTCGCGGAGTACGTGATGGGCCGGCCAGTGACGCTGATCCTGCTGCTGCTGCTGGTCGCGTCCCTGGCCCTGCCCGCCGTCCGCACCTACCGCCAGCGCAACGCGCTTCTGAAGGAGAAGGCCTGAGCCCATGTCCGAACCCAGGACGATGTTCCAGAAGATCTGGGATGCCCACCGCGTTCTCGACGACCCGGCAAGCGGGGAGACGCTGCTCTACGTCGACCGGCTGCTCCTTACAGATTCCTCGTCCTTCCACGCTTTCGACATCCTGGAGACCGAGGGCTGGAGCGTGCGCCGCCCGGCGCAGGTGTTCGGCGTGCCCGACCATTTCTCGCCGAGCGGCGGGCGCACGCTCGACGCGGTGGACGATGCCGACCGGCGCGCGCGCATCGAGGACCTGAAGCGCAATTGCGCGCACTGGGGCATCACGCAATTCGGCATGGACGATGCGCGCATGGGCATCACCCATGTCGTCGGGCCCGAGCAGGGGATCACGCTGCCGGGCACCATCGTGCTGTGCGGCGACAGCCACACCTCGACCCACGGCGCGCTCGGCGCGCTCGCCTTCGGCATCGGCGGGCAATCGGCCCATGTGCTCGCGACCCAGTGCCTTTGGCAGAAGCCGCTCAAGACGCTGCGCGTGACCGTGAACGGCACCCGCGCACCCGGCGTGACGGCGAAGGACGTGATCCTCGCCATCATCCGCGAGGTGGGCGCGGGCGGCGCGTTCGGGCATGTCGTCGAATACGCGGGCGAGGCGGTCGAGGCCATGTCGGTCGAGGAGCGGCTCACCATCTGCAACATGACCATCGAGTGCGGCGGACGCGGCGGCCTCGTCGCCCCGGACGAGAAGACCTTCGCCTATCTCGAAGGCCGGCCCTATGCGCCGAAGGGCGCGCTGTGGGACGAGGCGGTCGCGGCCTGGCGGCAATTGCCGAGCGATCCGGGCGCGCGCTTCGACCGGGAGATCGCGCTCGACGCCGGCGCCATCGCGCCCATGGTGACATGGGGCAACACCGCGGCCGACGGGCTGCCCATCGACGGGCATGTGCCCGACCCGGCGGGCGAGCCCGACCCGGACCGCCGCGCGGCGATGGAGCGCGCGCTCGACTACATGGGCCTCGCGCCCGGAACGGCGCTCAGGGACCTGGCGGTCGACCATGTCTTCATCGGCTCCTGCACCAACGGCCGGATCGAGGATCTGAGGGCCGCCGCCGCGGTCCTGAAGGGGCGCAAGGCGAAGGTGCCGGCGCTCGTGGTGCCCGGATCGGGCCTCGTGCGCGCGCAGGCGGAGAAGGAGGGCCTCGACCGCATCTTCATCGAGGCCGGCTTCCGCTGGGGGCACGCCGGCTGCTCCATGTGCGTCGGCATGAACGGCGACACGATCGGCGCGGGCAAGCGGTGCGCCTCCACTTCCAACCGGAATTTCGTCGGCAGGCAGGGCCCCGGCGCGCGCACCCATCTCGTCAGCCCGCAGATGGCGGCAGCCGCCGCGGTGACGGGCCGCCTGACCGACGTGCGCGACCTGATGGCCGAGGGAGGTGCGGCATGAAACCCTTCACCCGTCACGAGGGCGTGGCCGTTCCCATGGACGCGCTCAATGTCGATACCGACCAGATCCTGCCCGCGCGCTATCTGCGCAAGCGCAAGGCCGATCCCGACTATCATCTCTACCTCTTCCACGATCTGCGCTTCGATGCCGATGGTGCGGAGCGGCCGGACTTCATCCTGAACCAGCCCGCCTGGCGCGGCGCCACGGTGATCGTCGGCAACGAGAATTTCGGCGGCGGATCCTCGCGGGAGGCAGCCGCCTTCGCGCTCGACGCCTATGGCATGCGGTGCGTCATCGCGCCGAGTTTCGGCGACATCTTCTTCAGCAATTGCCTGAAGAACGGCATCCTGCCGGTGCGGACCTCGAACGAGGCATGCGCGCGCCTGCGCAAGATCCTCCACGCCCGGCCGGGAGCCAAGCTCTCCATCGACCT
>JAJLJT010000251.1:0-3728 GCA_033844555.1 Alphaproteobacteria bacterium
GAGCGCCTGCCCGACGGACGCCGCCAGGCGCGCGTGACCATCGACCTGAAGGTCAAGCTGGGCTTCATCCCGCTCTATACCTACCGGCACGAGGCCGTGGAGGTCGTGGGTCCGGACGGGCGGCTCCTCTCCCTCGACGCGCAGACCGACGACAATGGCGAGAAGCTGAGCGTCACCGCCCGGCGCGAGGGCGGCAAGGTCGTGATCGACGGACCGCAGGGCCGCAAGACGGTGGACGGCGACGTCGTGCCGACGACCTATTGGCGCAACGCGTTCGTGGAGGCCGACACGCTTCTCGACACGCAGAACGGCCGCGTGCTGAGCGTCACCGCCCAGCCGGTGCGCGAGGACACGGTCGGCACGGGCGAGATGCGTCGCCGGGCCATGGAATGGAAGCTCTCCGGCGACCTCGACCTCGACATCTGGTACACGCCGTCCGGCGACTGGGCGAAACTCGCCTTCTCGATCGGCGGCGACCGCTTCGAATACCGGCCCACCGAACTGCCGCGATGACCACCGGCCTCGCCTGGATCACGGGCGCGAGCAGCGGCCTCGGCCGCGCGCTGGCGCTGAAGATGGCGCACGAGGGGTGGCGCGTCGCCATCACCGCACGCTCCGGGGATACGCTCGCAGAGGTGGCCGCGGAAGCCGCACACGGGCGCATCGTCCCCTACCCCTGCGACACGACCGACGCGGACGCGATGGCGGCAACCGTCGCGCGGATCGAGGCGGACCTGGGCGCCATCGACCTCGCCGTCTTCAACGCGGGCACGCACCAGCCGGTGCACGCAACCGACCTCGAGGCGGATACGTTCCGCAAGCTTGTCGAGGTCAATGTGTTCGGCACGCTGAACGGCTTCCTGCCCGTGTTCGCCGCGATGAAGACGCGGCGCGCGGGCCAGATCGCGGTCGTGGCCTCGGTCGCGGGCTATCGCGGGCTGCCGACCTCGGCGGCATACGGTCTGACCAAGGCGGGGCTGATCAACTTCACCGAGGCGCTGCGTCCCGAGGCCGAGATGATGGGCATCCGCCTGCAACTCGTCTGCCCCGGTTTCGTGAAGACGCCGCTGACCGACAAGAACGATTTCCCCATGCCCTTCCTGATGGAGGTGGAGGACGCCGCGGACGCCTTCTACAAGGGGCTGATGTCGGACCGTTTCGAGATCGTCTTTCCCCGGGTCTTCGGCTGGCTGATGAAGCTTTACCGGATGCTGCCCTATCCGCTCGCGCTGATGCTCGCCCGCCGCATGGTGCCGGAGGAGGCCGCGAAGGCGGCCCGCGCCGCGGCATGAGCGGCGGCGACCCCCGCGCGGCCACGCTTGGCGCTTACGCCCGCCTGTTCGAGACCCTGAGTCCCGAAACGCTCGGCACGCTCGATACGCTGTGCGCGCCCGACATCCAATTTACCGACCCGTTCAACGAGGTGCGCGGGGTGGAAGCGTACAAGCGCATCCTCGCACACATGTTCGAGGACACGGAGAACCCGCGCTTCGAGGTGCTGGATCATGCGCTGACGGCGCGCGCGGGCTACATCCGCTGGGTGTTCCGCTTCCGCGCGCTCGGCCGCGACTGGGAAATCCCGGGCATGAGCGAGGTGGAGATCGACGCCGACGGCCGCATCGTCCGCCACCTCGACCATTGGGATTCGGGCGCGGAGTTCTATGCGAAGCTGCCGCTGATCGGGCCCCTCGTGCGGATGGTGCGCCGCCGCCTGGCGGTGAAGGCCTGACGCCCTATTCCGCGGCTGCCGTCTGCATCGGCGCGGCCCCGGCATCGGCCGTCAGTTTCTCCGGCTTCACGAAGGCGAGCGAGACCTCCCCAAGCGTCAGGCCGAACTTGCTGACGACCGCGCGGTTCAGCAGCGCACCGCCCGGCTGGAGATAGAGCCAGTCGTCGAACTGGACGTTCCACACGCTCTCGCCCACCGGCAGCGCGAAGGTGTAGCGCCAGTTGAGCGTGTTGCCCTGCGCCTCGCCCTCCGCCGTGCCGACGACGCCGTCTGCCGTGCCCGTGTAGGTGTTCGGGCCGGTCTTGACGATGGTCCAGACGCGCCGCTCCTCCTCCCCGTCGGCATAGACGAAGTCCTCCACCAGCGTCAGGGTCTGCGCGGCCTCGTCCCAGGTGCCGTCGATGGTCACCTCGAACTCGCGGCGCAGATTGCCGAAGCGGTCGTGGAACATGCCCCAGGCGAGCGTGCGGCCCGCGAAATAGTCCTCGATCACCAGGCGCGGCTCGCGGCCCTTGAAGTCCTGCACGTTCATGCCGCCGCACCCCGCGAGAACCAGGGCGAGCAGACCCGCCAGCCCGAGACGAAACCAGGACATGAAATGCTCCCTCTGCCGGTCATGCATTCTGTGCGGACGCCTCGTCCGCCAGGCGCGCGCGGATCTCCGCCTGCGCGGCCGCGTCGATCGGATAGGTCCAGATCACCGCGACGGCGGCGAGTTTCAGAAGCGACGGCCCGAAGGCATAGAGCAATGCCAGCGCCGTCAGCGCCTGCGGGCCGTTCGCCTCCGCCTCCGGCGCGAAGCCCGCAAGATCGAGCAGCGGGAAGGCGATCCCGACCGCCAGCGCCAGCGCCAGCTTCGTCGCCATGCCCCACAGCGAGAAATAGAGGCCCGCACGCTCCGTCCCCGTCTCCACCCGGTCGAGGTCGATCACGTCCGCCTGCATCGAGGCCGGAAGCGCCAGGTCCGCGCCAAGCCCGATGCCCGTCGCCACGACGATCGCGATGTACCAGCCCACATCGCCCGGCCCCAGAAGCGGGACGAAGGCGAAGATCACGGCCGCCCAGATCATCGAGCCGATCCAGGCGGGCTTCTTTCCCGTGCGCTTGCTGATCCACACCCACAACGGCACCGACGCCGCCCCGCAGCCGAAATAGATCAGCAGGAGAAGTCCCGACATGTCCGGCACTTGCAGGACATGCTTGACGTAGAGAAGGAACAGCGTCGCCGGCAGGCCGTTTGCGCACCCGTTCAGCACATAGGCCACGAGCAGCTTCACGAACGGACGGTTGCGCGCCAGCACCCGCACCCCTTGCGACAGGGGCGGCAGGGTCTGCCGATGGGCGGGCGGTTCCGGCACCGCGATGAAGGTCACGAACAGACATGCCGGTAATACGATAAGAAGGCCCAAAGCGATCAGTTCGAGCGCATCTCCGCCCGTCAGGCCGAGCGCTGCCGGAACGCCGACGCCGATCAGGGTGCCCGCGAGCGTGAAGCCCTCCCGCCCCGCCGCGAGCGAGGTGCGCCCGTCGTAATCGTTCGAAAGCTCCGCCCCCCACGCGCTGAACGGCAAAAGGACGAGCGTCAGGCCGAGATAGGCCCCCATGCTCGTGACCAGCAGGTAGAGAGGGCCCGCCCCCTCGGGCGGCACGAACAGCGCCCAGGTCGAGACGAGCAGGACCGGCGCGCCCGCCGCCATCAGGAGCCGCCTGCGCCCGAAACGCGTGCGGATATGGTCGGAGAAATAGCCGACGACCGGGTCGGTCCCCATGTCCCACAGCCGCGCCACGAGAAGCACCGTGCCAACGGCGGCGAGGCCCAGCCCCATGTCCTCCGCATAGAAGGACGGCAGATAGACATAGAGCGGCAGCAGCAGCGCCGCGAGCGGCAGGCCCGGCAGCCCGTAGGCGAGCGCCCGGCCCCAGGTGGCGGGCGTGCTCATTCCGCGGGACCGGCCAGCGCGTGCGGACCCTTCACCACCTCGACAAGGCGCGCGGGCGG
>JAJLJT010000252.1:0-5487 GCA_033844555.1 Alphaproteobacteria bacterium
CTTCTGCCCGTTGCCGACGATCACCACCTGTTCGATGACCGGGTGGCAGATCAGGCGGTTCTCGATGGGCGCGGGCGCGACGTACTTGCCGGTCGAGAGCTTGAACAGCTCCTTCTTGCGGTCGGTGATGTAGAGGAAGCCGTCGGCATCCATGTGCCCGATGTCGCCGGTGTGGAACCAGCCGTCCGCCGTCAGGACCTCCGCCGTCTGTTCCGGCATCTTGTAGTAGCCCTGCATGACATTGGGGCCGCGCGCCAGGATCTCCCCATCCGGCGCGATCTTCACCTCGACGCCCGGCAGTGGCAGGCCGACCGAACCGGGGCGCAGGCGCTCCGGGTCGTAGGTGGTGATGACGGGCGAGGTCTCGGTCAGGCCATAGCCCTCCCCCACGGGAATGCCGATGGCGATGAAGAAGCGCGCGATCTCGGCCGAGAGCGCCGCGCCGCCGGAGGAAATGCCGCGGATGTTGCCGCCCATCGTCGCCCGCATCTTGGAAAAGACCAGCCGGTCGGCGATGCGATGGGCAAGCCCGCCGCCCTTCTCCACGTCGTAGCGGTGCGCGACCTTCAAGGCCCAGCGGCCGAGCGCGCCCTTCACGCCCCTTGCCGCGCCGACCTTCGTGTGGATCGCGCCATAGACCTTTTCCAGCAGCCGCGGCACGGTTGCGAAGTGTGCGGGGCGGACGTGCTGGATGTCTTCCAGGAGATTGTCGGTGTTCGGCACGATGAACACGTGCGCACCAAGCTGGAGATAGGAATAGATCACCCCATGCTCGTAGATGTGGGCATAGGGCAGGAAGGACAGCATGCGGTCGCCGGGCTTCCGGTTGCGCGCGCTGAAGGCGCGGGTCTGCGAGGCGAGGATGGAGAAGGCGAGATTGCGGTGCGTCAGCATCACGCCCTTCGGAACGCCGGTTGTGCCAGACGTGTAGGTGATCGAGGCGAGATCGTCCGGCGTCACCTCGGCGCGCAGACGCGCGGACAGTTCCGGCTCAGTCCTGGCAAGATGCGCGCCCTCCTTGCGGAAATCGGCAAGCGGCGTCATCTGCCCGTGCCAGGCCCCGTCGAAGCCGACCACGTCGAGATCCGGGAAATCAGCGATGAAGGCACCGGACGTGCGCCACAGGTCCGCGTTGGAGACGAACAGCACCTTCGCCTCGCAATGCTTCAGGATGTAGCGCACCTGGTCGGCGGGCTGGGTCGCGTAGATCGGCACGGACACGGCACCGATGGACAGGATGGCGAGGTCGGCCAGCAACCACTCGGTCCGGTTCTCGGAGTGCAGGCACACCCGGTCGCCGTGGCGCACCCCGCGCGCATGCAGCGCCAGCGCGATCTCCGCGACCGCGGTGCGGAAATCGGCGACCGTCGTGTCGCGCCATTCGCGGCCGTAACGGCAGGAAACAGCAATGCCCCCGGCATTCCGTTCCAGCCCCTGTTCCGCCAGGGCGGGCAAAGTCGTCTCGGCGTCGATCTTCATGCAACCTCCCCGGATGCCGCGCGCCCCGGCGGTCTGCTGTCCGCCTGTTTTTTGAACGCTTTAGGCAAGTATAGAGACGCTCCACGCGCACACAAGTAGCAGCCATGCGCCCCGCGCGCGCGACGCCGGTTTGACGGGGATCAATGCCGGCGCGCTAGACTGGGCGACAGTGTTTGCGCCCATGGACAAGAAACAGACCGCGCGCACGAATGGTTCGGCGCAGCGGACGGGATGCCGGAGGAGGCCACAACCCATGCCCTTCAAGAACCTGATCCACGTGATCGATTCCGACGCCGCCGCCGGCAGCGCGGCGGCCTATGCGGCGGGTCTTGCGCGCGCCCACCAGGCGCACCTGACTGGCCTCGTGATCGAACTCGAACCCGGCATGCCGGTTCACGCGAGCGCGTCGGTCGCCGTCGCGGCGGGCCTGACCGAGGTCGACATGCGCCTGTGGGAGCAGATGCAGGAGCGCGAGAAGGAACGCGCGGAAAAGGCGGCCGAAGCCTTCAAGGGCGCGGTCGACAGCGCCGACCTCAGCGTCGAGATCCGGCGCCAGGTGGCGACCGGCGGCGACCTTCCGGACGTGGTGGCGGTGAACGCCCGTCATGCCGATGCGGCGATCCTGCCCGCACCGCGCGACCGCGACGACTTCCTCGGCCGCGAGGTGATCGAGGAGACGCTGTTCTCCTCCGGCCGCCCGGTGATCGTCGTGCCCGAGGGCTCCAGCGCGCCGGCGGATGCGAAGACCGTCGTGATCGGCTGGGACGGCGGGCGCGAGGCGGCACGCGCCGTCAACGACGCGATGCCGATCCTGGAGAAGGCGCAGACGGTCTATGTGGTCACCATCGACGCGCAGGCGACGCGCGACGGCGTCGGCGCGGACCCGGGCGCGGACATCTCCACCCACCTCGCCCGGCACGGCGTCAAGGTGACGCTGGAGCACCGGGAGTCGAGCGGGCTCTCCATCGGCGAGGCGTTGGCCGAGGCCGCCAAGGGCCTCGGCGCAGACATCGTGGTGATGGGGGGCTACGGCCACTCGCGCATGCGGCAGATGATCCTCGGCGGGACCACCCGCACGCTGCTCGACATGCCGCCGCTGCCGGTCTTCCTGTCGCACTGAAGACCGGCCACGCGGACGGCGGCGCGGGCGCGCCTCAGATGGTGCGCCCGCCGTCGACCGGCAGGATGACGCCGGTCAGGAACGCAGCCTCGTCGCTGCCCAGGAACACGGCCGCCGTCGCGATGTCGGCGGCCGTCGCCATGCGGCCGAGCGGGATCGTGGCGATGAACTTCGCGCGGTTCTCCGGCGTGTCGGGCACGCCCATGAAGTTCTCCAGAAGCGCCGTCTCGCCCATCACCGGCGCGATGCAGTTGACGCGCACCTTGTCGGGGGCAAGCTCCACCGCGAGCGACTTCGACAGCAGGTTCGCCGCGCCCTTGGACGCATTGTACCAGGTGAGGCCCGGACGCGGACGGATGCCCGCGGTCGACCCGACGTTGAGGATGACGCCGCCGCCGGCCTTGCGGAACACGGGAAGCGCCGCATGCACCGCGTGGTAGATGGCCTTCACGTTCACCGCGAAGATGCGGTCGAACTCCTCCTCGCCGACGTCCATCAGCGGCTGGTTGCGGTGCGTGATGCCCGCGTTGTTGATGACGATGTCGAGACCGCCGAACGCATCGACGGCGGCGTCCACCATCGCCTTGACCTGGTCGCCCTTCGACACGTCGCAGGTGACGGCGCGCGCGTTCGCGCCGAGGCGGGCCGCGACCGCCTCCGCCGCGTCGCCGCGGATGTCGGCGACGATGACCTTCGCACCCTCCGCCACATAGCGTTCCGCGATCCCGGCGCCGAAGCCCGATCCGCCGCCGGTGACGATGGCGACCTTCCCTTCAAGACGGCCCATGGGTCTTTTCCCTCCCGTTTTCTTGCTCATCCCGTTGCGTCTTCCGAAGCGCGCGTCCGCGCACTCCACGATGTGAGCGCAGTGTGGCGCAAGGCCCCCGCCCCTGTCGCCCCCCAATGGGGCGCACGGGCTCAAGCCAGCCTTGCAGGCCGGAGAACTGGACAATTGCGCCCCGCGTCCTGTTTTCTGTCGCGCGGTCCGGACAAATGAACAGCAGGGCCCGCGCTCTTGAAGAGGGATTGCCGATGACTGACGCCTTCGACCGTTTCGAGGATGACGAGGAGATCGCCCAGATCCGCAAGGCGGTGCGCGATCTCTGCGCGCGCTACCCCGGCGCCTACTGGCGCGAACTGGACCGCAAGCGTGCCTATCCGACGGAATTCGTGAAGGCGATCTCGGACGCGGGTTACCTCGCTGCCCTGATCCCGGAGGAATACGGCGGCTCCGGCCTGCCGCTGAAGGCGGCCTCGGCGATCCTGGAGGAGATCCACGCCACGGGCTGCAACGGTGCGGCCGCGCACGCGCAGATGTACACCATGGGCACGGTGCTGCGGCACGGCAGCGAGGACCAGAAGCGCCACTATCTGCCCAAGATCGCGAGCGGGGAATTGCGGCTGCAGGCCTTCGGCGTGACCGAGCCGACGGCAGGGACCGACACGCTGTCGCTCAAGACCACCGCCGTGCGCGACGGCGACGAATATGTCGTCAACGGGCAGAAGATCTGGACCAGCCGCGCGGAACATTCCGACCTGATGCTGCTGCTCGCCCGCACCACGCCGCGAGACAAGGTGGCCAAGCGGACGGAGGGCCTGTCGGTCTTCCTGATCGACATGCGCGAGGCGGCCCCCGGCGCGCTCGACATCCGCCCGATCGCGACGATGATCAACCACTCCACGACGGAGGTGTTCTTCAACGACCTGCGCATCCCGGCGTCGAGCCTGATCGGCGAGGAGGGCAAGGGCTTCCGCTACATCCTCGACGGCATGAACGCCGAGCGCATCCTGATCGCCTCGGAGTGCCTGGGCGACGCGCGCTGGTTCATCGAGAAGTCGACCGCCTATGCGAAGGAGCGGGTGCTGTTCAACCGCCCCATCGGCCAGAACCAGGGCGTGCAGTTCCCCATCGCGCGCAATTATGTCGACTATACCGCGGCCAAGCTGATGGTGGCGCGCGCCGCCGACCTCTTCGACCGGGGCATCCCGTGCGGGGCGGAGGCGAACATGGCCAAGCTGCAGGCGTCGGAGGCCTCGTGGAAGGCCGCCGACACCTGCCTGCAGACGCACGGCGGCTTCGGCTTCGCGGAGGAGTACGACGTGGAGCGGAAGTTCCGCGAGACGCGCCTCTACCAGATCGCGCCGATCTCGACGAACATGATCCTGTCGTTCGTGGGCGAGCACGTGCTCGGCCTGCCGCGGTCGTTCTGAGGGAGGCTCTGACCATGGCCGGGACCGAATGGGACGCATGGATCGGGGGCGAGCGGATCATCGCCGAGACGCTGTCGACCGTGCCTGCGGAACGCATGGCGGCGACGCTCGACAGCCTCGGCGCGGACCATCCGCTCAAGGCTGGCAACGGGCTGCCTGCGCTCTGGCACTGGCTCTATTTCGTGCCGGCGGTGCCGCTGTCGAAGACGGGCCGCGACGGGCACCCGGAGCGCGGCGACTTCCTGCCGCCCGTCCCCCTGCCCCGGCGCATGTTCGCGGGCGCGCGCTACGACTTCCGCGCGCCGCTGCGGCTCGGCGCGGAGGCGGTGCAAACGTCGCGCATCCGCGACGTGACGGAGAAGACGGGCCGGTCCGGACACCTCGTCTTCGTCTCGGTCGTCAACGAGTTCAGCCAGGACGGCAAGGTCTGCGTGGTGGAGGAGCAGGACATCGTCTACCGGGAGGATCCGGGCCGGCAGGCAGGCGCGAAGCCCGCCCCCGCCCCTGCGGCGGACGTGCCGCTGGCGCTGTGGGAGGACCGCGCGACGCCGGGCGAGGTGATGCTGTTCCGCTATTCCGCCGTCACCTTCAACAGCCACCGCATCCACTACGACCTCGCCTATGCGACGGGGGTGGAGGGCTATGACGGCCTCGTGGTGCATGGGCCGCTGACCGCG
>JAJLJT010000253.1:0-4516 GCA_033844555.1 Alphaproteobacteria bacterium
CGTCCTCCCGCAGCGTGTCGGCCCCCACGGTGTAGGCTGCCGGCGCCGCGCCTGCTTCCTCGAACACCGCGATCAGGGACGTCTCGCCGGTCTTCGGGTCGGCGAAACGGCGCATCGCGACACGCATCCGGGCGGGGCCGACCTGCGTCATCACCACGCAGATGCGGGCCGCAGACCCGTTCGACAGCGCGCTTGCCAGAAGAGTGCGCGTGCGCTCGGGGTTCATGATCCGGCGGGCCAGATGGCCGCGGGACGCCGGTCCGAACAGGCGGTCGGCTTCCTCGGTCTGGAAGCGGGCACGGCCTTCCGCCGAGTACACGGTCATCGGAACGGGCGAAAGGCGCACCAGCGCCTCCAGGCGCAGCACCTCGGGCGGGCGGCTCGTATCGGGCTCGGCCAGAACGAACACCACCTCGCGACCCGAGGCGAGCGTGACCGCAGCGATCTGCAATGACGCGGGAATCGCCTCGCCATCGCGCAGGACGGTGGCGCGGCGGGTCACGACCTTGCCGTCGGAGAGCGCGGTGCGCGATGCCGCGATAAGGCGCGCCGCCGGGTCGTCCGTACCGAAATCGCGCACGCCGAGATCGGCCGCCGAGTCTTCGCGCCAGAAGGCCAGGCCCGCCGCGTTGGCCCACAGGATGCGCGTACGCACGGGATCCCAGACCCAGGCGGGCCGGGGGTCGGCCTCGAATGCGCGGATCGCGTCTTGTGCGGGTTTCAGGGTCACGCGCGAGGGGTCTCTCGATGTTGCGGTCGTCCCACGACGGGACTCTGGGGCATGCTTCGCGGAGGAGGCTGCAAGCACCGTACCATTGGCGCAAACCGCGCCCGTGCGGAAGGGGCCATGCACGCGCTTGATCGACGCGCGCGCGTTTGTTATTGCGGTGCAGCAGAGCGCGTGCAGCATCCCGGTTGCGCCGCGCACTTGCGGATCACAGCCATCGGAGCCAGGGAAAGATGAGCGATCAGCCGCAGACCGTCAGTGAGACAGGCAAGACCGAAGCCGCCCCCGCGCAGCCCGCTGCCCCGGAGGCGCCGACGTCCGAAGCGCCGAAGCCCGCTGCGCAGAACGCCGCGCCGGTGAGGAAGCGGGCCGCGCCCAAGGCGGCGAAGACCAGGGCGGCGAAGGCCGGGGCGGCCTCGTCGGAGACGAAACCGCAGACCCCGGCGCGCAAGGCCACGAAGCCCGCGACCCCGCCTGCCGCGAAGACGAAAAAACCTGCCGCGGCGACGGAGACGTCTGCTGCGCCTGCGAAGGCTTCCGCGGCCGCCGCGCGAACGCCGCGCAAGGCCGGTCGCGCCCGCCCGGCCGCGCGTCCTGCTGTAAAGCAGTCGGCCACGGTGTCAGCCGCGAGGCCCACCGGTGTAAAGCCCGCGGCGCGAGACGCGTTCACGGGGCCGGTGCAGGGGCTGACGGCGCTGCGCCGGGTTGCCGAGGTGATGCAGGATGCCGCCCGCGAGGCGCGCGAAGGCGTGGCCGAGGCGCAGGCGACAGCGCAGACCGGTGTGCGCGACTGGAACCGCCAGGTGCTGGGGTTCGCGCAAGACCGTCTCAATGCCGGGTTCGCGGCGATGCGCGACACGATGACCGCAGGGTCCGTGACCGAGGTGGCGCAGGTGCAGGCCGACTTCCTGCAGGGCGCGACGCGTGCCTATCTCGAGCAGGTGCAGACATTGAGCGGCGAGGCGGCCCGGCTGGCGGAAAAGAGTGCGGCCCCCCTGCGCACGGCGATGAGCGTGTCCTATACGCGTCTGACGGAGGCCGCCCGGCGCTGAGGCGGTCTGCAGCCGTTCCGAATGCGTCGCGAGACGCTTGAATTCCCGCGGGCCCGGTTATAGGTTCCGGGTCCGCGATTGCCGGGCACCCGTAGCTCAGTTGGTTAGAGCGCCAGATTGTGGATCTGGAGGTCCCCCGTTCGAGCCGGGGCGGGTGTACCAACCTTTTCAGCAGGTTGGGAAAAATTCACTGGCAGCGGTGAGTGCAGCCCGGTCCCGCATGGGTCCGGCCGGCGGTGAATCTGGCGCCTGTACATGCGCCTCGTTCCTCTCCACGATTCCAGCCGCGCGCGCCTCTCTGTCTTCTTCTTGCCGCTGCGGCGGTCTTGCCGGGATGGGACAGGGCGCGGGGACACCCCGTCAGACACCAGCCGGCTGCGGCATCGCCTCCCACACGACTCCCTCGCGCCTCAGATGCCGGCCAGCATGTCCCGCAACATCTCGCGGATCGTGTCGATGCGCCCCAGCGCCTCGCGCAGGTGATCGCGGTCGAGCCGCCCGAGCGCCGCGACGTCGACACGGTTGCCGGGACGGATGCCCGCCGCGATGTCCGCGATTTGCTGGGTGAGGACGAGGCGGAGGATGAGGCCGTGCGCCTCGGCCATCATGGCGGCATCGGTCTCGCTGCGGCCTGACGCGCGGGCCGCCTGCAGGAACCGCTCGGGCGTCGAGAGCGCGGCAATCCCGTGGCGCATCGCGATCACCCGCGCGCCCGCCGTGATCGGCAGGAGCGCGCCCGACTTCAGGTCGACGCGCCCGGCGTCGTCCTTGCGGATGCGCCCGAAGAAGCCGAGCGGGGCCGCGTGCGAGCCCGCCAGCTCTCCCATGGTGCGCAACATGCCCGGCGAGGCGCGGGCAATCTCCGTCGCGGAGGCGCGCAACGCCTCGGCCAGCGCCGCGCCATGCGCAGAAACGTGCGCGGGCGCGAAGTCGTAGAAGATGTCGACGTTGAGCAGCGCCTGCGGCTCGGGCTTGTGCGACCAGGCCTCGAGCTGGGTGCGCCACTCCGACAGCCGCCGCCGCCAGGGCCGGTTGCGCGCCATGACGCCGCCCTTGCAGAGCGGAATTCCCGCCTGGTCGAGGATCTCCGTGAAGCGCATGGCGAACCGTGTGAACCAGTCGCCGGGCGCGTCGAGATCGCCCGCGTAGCTGTCGGCGATCACGAGCGCGTTGTCCTGGTCGGGGGCAAGGAGGCTCTCGCCCCGCCCGCCGGACCCGAGCACGAGCAGCGCGTAGTCGGCAGGCGCCGGCCCCGCCCCCTCCGCGACCAGTTCCGCCTCCGCGATCTCGGCGGCGCGGGCGGTCATGGCACGGCCCTCCGCCGCGATCACGGCAGCGACGGCGCGCGCCTCCAGCCCGTCCGCCAGCAGCCCCCCGGCAAGATCGGGAAGCGCCGCCTGGACCCGCGCAAGCTCGCCGGCCGTCCCGGCAACCGCAATCTCGTCGCCGACCGTGAGCGTGGCGAGCGCCCGTTCGCGCAGCAGCGTGCGCAGCGTGAACAGCCCCGTGACGCGCCCGCCGGCATCGGTCACGCCCATATAGCGCAGGTTGCGTCGCGCCATCAGCCCCAGCGCGCGGTAGAGGAACGTGTCCGCCGGGGCCGCGATCACCGGCGCGCTCATCACCTCGCCGACCGGGACGGAGGCCGCGGCACCGCCCTTGAGCGCGAAGAGACGCAGGACGTCCCGCTCGGTCACGATGCCGGTCTCATCCCCGGCATGCACGAACAGGCAACCGACGCCCTTCTCGTGCATCAGTGCCGCGGCATCGTGCAGGCGCGCGTCCGCCGCGACGGTGAGCACCGGATGCGTCATCACGTCCCCGAGCCGCTGGCGATAAAGGAAGCTGTCGATGGCGCGCTGCCCGCCGGCTTCGAGCGCCGACTGCGCGAGGCTCGGCCGCTCTCCCGGGCGGTCGTACCAGCCCGCGTGTTCCTGGCGCGCGATCAGGTCGCCGGCCCGCCGGCTGACCGCCTCGGCCTCGCCCAGCGTGCGCACCCCCTGCGCCATGAGGGGCGGCAGCATGGCCGCATAGACACGCGCGGTCGCCATCGCGTCGCCGAGCGCAGTATGCCGCCCCGAAATCGCAATGCCGTGAGCCAGCGCCAGGCTGTCGAGCGACGTGTCCACCAGCTCCCGGTCGAGGCCCGCCGCCATCAGCGCGATGTCGAGCGCCCGCGGCTCCTCCCACTGGACGCCGTGCCGCCGCGCCTCGTGGCGCAGCAGCGCGAGATCGAAATGGATGGAATGGCCGACCACGACGCTGTCGCCGATGAAGTCGCGCAAGTCCCGCACGGCGGAGGCGAACCCGGGCTTTCCCGACACGTCGGCATCCGCCAGCCCATGGATGCGCGTGGCGATCTGCGGGATCGGCACGCCCGGGTCGAGCACAAGCTCCAGCGCGTGGCCGTCGAGGATATCGCCGCCGCGCATCCGCAGCGCGCCGATCTGGACGATCCGGTCCTGGCGCACGTCGAGGCCGGTCGTCTCGGTATCCATGACGACCACATCGAGCGCGATGAGCGGAGCCGCCGAGGATGCCCGCATCACGCCGCGTCCGTCATCCGCTGGGCGAGCAGGGCGGCCAGCGCCCGCATGTCGAGCGTACGGCGCAGCTTCGCCTGGTACTCGATGAACCGGAAGGCGGTGTTGTTCACGACCATCATGCGATCAGCCTCGCGCACGCTGTCCTCGATCGGCGCATGGTCCAGAAGACGCAGGGCGGTTGCAATCGAGAT